>CASFAQ010000018.1 GCA_949292725.1 uncultured Eubacteriales bacterium
GGTTGATCCCTATGGCTTTCTTTCCTGGGGAAGGCTCTGAGATGCTTCAGCCTATAGCACTTACGTTTGTTGGAGGTATAACCACTGGCTCGTTCTTGACCCTTTTCCTTTCTCCTGTGCTCTATTCCATTTTCAATAGAAAGCGAGGAGAAAGAGTCAATAACCCTGAGTCATTGCAGAACCAGATTGTCGAATTCAATGAACGTGTAAGAATAGGTGAGCTTTGATTTGTATTGCACTGCATGAACCTCGGTAGGATTCGATGCAGTTTGTATAAGGTGTGCTTTCACACCGGCCGGCTGGAAAATCCAAATCCCCATATATCCAGCCGGTTTTTTTTACAAGGAAGTGCAATGAAAACTATTTACGTGATAAATTATGAGAAGTCATGCAAAATGATTGCACCATATCTTTCCAGTTATGGTTATGAGATATCTTGCTTTTCAAGCAGTTCAAAAGCTTTGGAGAGAATTAGGAATAAGCTTCCTGATATGCTGATAGCAGATGTCGAATATCCTGATATCGATGGATTTCAGGTGGTAAAGGAAATCCTCCATGCAAGGGAATGCTCCTCCGTCATATGAAGCTGCCGCAAGAACAAGAGTGTCATATCGGAACGCATCCTCAATAGCCTCGGCCATATCGTCCCTTGCAAGATCGAATATTGAAACCTTTTTAGCGCCTTTTTCAGTAAGAATCTCTGCAAATTTTTTGCATGCTTCCATGGTGTTTCCATGAATTGAGGCACATGCGATTACAATTCCCTCATCCTCAGGTTCATAACTGCTCCACACCTGATATTTGCCGATATAATATCCAAGATCCTCCCCTAGTATAGGACCGTGTAACGGACATATGGTCTGTATATCAAGGGTCGAAGCCTTCTTAAGAAGAGCCTGAACCGGAGCGCCGTATTTGCCGACTATATTCATATAGTAACGTCTCGCTTCACATGTCCAGTCCTCATCAGTATCAAGCGCACCGAATTTGCCGAAAGCATCTGCGGAGAAAAGAACTTTCTCGCTCTGCTCGTATATTACCATGACCTCAGGCCAGTGAACCATAGGAGCCATAAAGAACTGAAGTGTGTGGCTTCCAAGTTCTAAGGTGTCGCCTTCGCCAACAGTAACCTTCTTATCATCAGATAATTCCATATCAAAAAATTGTCCGATCATCGCAAACGTCTTGGCATTACCCACGATTTTCATATCAGGATACATTTCAGCCAGTGTCTGAATATTCCCTGCATGGTCAGGTTCAAGGTGGGATACGACAAGATAATCAGGTTTTCTGTCACCAAGAGTATTCTTGACATTGGCAAGCCACTCGCTGGTTCCGCGCTTGTCCACAGTATCCATAATAGCCGTTTTATCATCAAGAATGATATAGGAATTGTATGAAATACCGTTAGGAACCACATACTGGCTTTCAAATAAGTCAATTGTCTTATCGTCTACGCCGGTGTAAATGATTGAATCTGATATTGTGATGTCTTTCATGTATACTTCCTCCATTAATGTTAAAAATATTTATTATTATACAGCCTAAATTGGAACTTGAAAAGAGAACATATGTTTGTTATAATAAAAAACATCAAGAGGGTATATTATAACAATGTCTTGTATTATATAGTAGGATAGTGTAAAATTATCACATATTTACTATAATCATTATATTAAAGAAAGAGAATCAGGGCTATGAATAACTCAAAAGAAGAATTTAAACCATTTATCCCCGGCAATAAAGTTGTGCCGGAATTTACAGCAACATCAATTATACTGGGTATTATCCTTGCAATTTTATTCGGAGGCGCGAATGCATATCTTGGTCTCAGGGTAGGTATGACCATATCGGCGTCCATTCCTGCGGCGGTTATCTCGATGGGCGTTATCCGTATCATTATGAGAAAGGATTCCATCCTTGAGAATAATATGGTGCAGACCATAGGCTCGGCAGGAGAATCTTTAGCCGCGGGTGCTATATTCACCATTCCGGCACTTTTTATGTGGGCGTCGGAAAGCAATGGGGAGATTGCGTCCCCGTCTTTCTGGATTATCGCAGTCGTCGCCATATGCGGAGGTGTGCTCGGAGTGCTTTTTATGGTTCCGTTAAGAACCGCGCTTATCGTCGAAGAACACGGTGTGCTTCCGTTCCCTGAGGGTACGGCATGTGCGGAGGTGCTTCTTGCCGGGGAAGAAGGCGGAGTCAAGTCAAAACTCGTATTTTCGGGACTTGGAATCTCAGCTGTATATAAATTTATCGCAGACGGATTGCGCCTGTTTCCAAGTGAAGTTGACTGGTCCATTCCGGCTTATCGTGGTTCGGGTATAGGTATGGATGTGCTTCCGGCGCTTTTGGGGGTCGGATATATATGCGGAGCCCGTGTGTCATCATATCTTTTGGGAGGCGCGGTGCTTGGATGGTTTGTGCTTATGCCGGCGCTCGTCTTTATAGGAGGGGATAATGTAATCTTCCCTGCTACGGAACCCCTTAATACGCTTGATACATGGACATTATGGGGAAGTTATATACGTTATATAGGTGCGGGGGCAGTTGCCGCAGGAGGTATCATAAGCCTTATCAAATCCCTGCCGCTTATTATATCGACATTTAGAAAAGCTGTGAAAGGATTTGGTCATAAGGGAGGAGCGGAACGAACTGCAAGGGATATGCCGTTTAAGTACGTTTTGGCAGGTGTTATACTGGTAGTCCTGACGCTGTGGCTCATACCATCCGTTCCTATAGGTTCGGTTTCAGCTCTGATCATCGTCGTATTCGGTTTCTTTTTCGCAACTGTATCTGCAAGAATGGTTGGCCTTGTAGGTTCTTCGAACAACCCGGTATCAGGAATGGCCATAGCGACGCTTCTTATATCGACGATACTGTTGAAGGCTACGGGCAGCACAGGCATATCGGGTATGACTACGGCGATATGCATAGGTACCGTTATATGTATTGTTGCGGCCATGGCGGGCGATACTTCGCAGGATCTTAAGACGGGTTATATTGTAGGTGCAACGCCGGTTAAGCAGCAGGTAGGGGAACTTATAGGAGCTGTATTCTCCGGTCTTGCCATAGGCGGAGTGCTCAACCTTCTTAATATGGCATGGGAATACGGCGGCACGCAGCTTCCTGCACCCCAGGCTACGCTTATGAAGATGGTTGTCGAGGGAGTTATGGATGGCAATATTCCATGGAGTCTTATATTTCTTGGTGTTTTTATAGCAGTTGCCGTAGAGATTATAGGGATTCCGGTACTTCCGTTTGCCATAGGATTGTATCTTCCTATTCATCTGTCCGTGCCGATTATGATTGGAGGTCTTATCAGACTCTGGTATGAGAAGCGTAAGTTTAAGGATGAAAATAGAAGAAAAGAAGTCATCAGTGACGGGGTTTTGTATGCATCAGGTATGATTGCCGGTGAGGGCCTTGTCGGAATACTTCTTGCAATACTTGTGGTAGTAGGAGTCGGAGAAAAGTTCGATCTTACCAATTATGGTATCAGCCTCGGTAATATCGGAGGATGCGTATTCTTTGCCGCACTGGTTGGTATTATGATATATATCACATTATTCAAGAATCGTAAGAAGGATTAAGACTAATATGAACAGCAGGAAGAAGAAAAAGGTTGTATCTGAGAATTATATGAATCAGATACCTGAGAAATCAAGGGAAAGGCCATGGAGGACTGATAAGAATAACATGGCAGTCATTGATGTTGAAAATAAGGGCTTTTATCACTATATTGCACAGAAATTTTTTAAGAAACCGCGTATCAGCCATATATCCCTGGACCGTCATGGCACGGTAGTGTGGAATAGCATAGATGGTAATAATACCGTATATGATATTGTACGTATTATGCAGGATGAATTTCCTGATGAAAGGGAGCGTATGATAAATAGGGTCGTAACATATATGGCAATATTGCAGAATAACCGGTTCATAACGATGAAAGCCAGCGGAAAGGATGAGTAATAATACTGAGAATGTTGCACATACTAACAATATCTGAATAATACTTTATCAGGAGTGTAGAAGATATGTCTAAGAATTTTGATAAGCTTAACCAATACCTTGATAAGGCGGCGGCATATACGTCGGTGCTTAACCTTATAGATTATGACAGTCAGGTTAACGCACCTGCGGATTCGGATAAGTATACCTCAAAAATAGTAGGTATAATATCCAATGAATATCACGACATATTTACAGATAAAGAATTTGGAGCACTTCTTGATAAATGCAAAAAAGAGGCGGAAAAAGGCGAGCTTACAACTGTAGAAAGAGCGCTTATGAAAGAAGCGCTTAAAAAGAGGAAAGAGATATCAGGGATACCGGCAAAGGAATATGTGGAATTCTCAGAGCTTACCGCCAGGTCCGTTAACGTGTGGGTTAGTGCAAAAAAGAATGATTCATTTTCGGAGTTTGCACCACAGCTTAGAAAAATAGTGGATTATAAGATAAAATTTGCCGGATATGTAAAGACTGATGAAAAATGCGATTATGATGTCCTGTTTAAGTCGTATGAGCCGGAATTCATGTCTGAAAGACTTGACGATATATTTGCACAGATAAAGAACGCAGTCATACCGCTTGTTAAGAAGGCGATGGATGCTCAGAAAGATGATGGGGCGGATTATTCATTTACAACGATAAAGTCGAGAAAGGATATTGAGGGGCTTAAGGAGTTCTGCGAATATCTGAAGGGCTATCTTGGGTTTAACCAAAGACGTGGTACGATGGGAGAGAGCGAGCATCCGTTCACCATCCATATGCATAATCATGATGTCAGAATAACCAATAACTACGATACAACAGATATGCTTGAGCCGATATTCTCAGTTATACATGAGACGGGACACGCTTTATACGAGCAGGGAATCGCGGATGTGCTTACCATGACTGTCTGCGGAGAGGGAACCTCAATGGGAATGCATGAGGGACAGTCGAGATTCTTTGAGAACATGATAGGCAGGAGAAGAAGCTTTTGGGAACCGTTATATCAGAGGCTGGATAAGGCTGTATCGGGAAAACTTTCAGATGTTTCGCTTGACAGTTTTGTGGACGCCATGAATATGGTAAAGCCGGGACCCGTAAGAATGGTCGCTGATGAGCTTACGTACCCTGTTCACATTATTATAAGATACGAGCTTGAAAAAGAACTTATATCGGGTGCAATGGATGTGAATGATCTTCCCGGCGAATGGAACCGAAGATATAAGCAGTATCTTGGAGTTATGCCGGCCAATGATTCGGAGGGGGTGTTGCAGGACGTTCACTGGGCAGCAGGAGAGTTCGGATATTTTCCGTCATACCTGATAGGAAGCGCAATAGCCGCGCAGATATACTATCATCTGGAGGATATAATGCCCGTGGACGAATATCTCAGAGAGGGAAATATATCAGAGATAAGAAGCTATCTTACAGAGAATATATACAGATACGGCAAAGCCGTTACCACCGAAAGGCTTCTTAGGAAAATGACGGGGAGAGGATTTGACGTAAGCTGGTATATAAGGTATCTTACAGAAAAATGGGGGAATACGGATGACAAAGGGGTTTAAGAGGGTAATTGCCTGTTTGGGAATGGCGGGCACATTTATCGCTGAGTACTTGATCCAGATAGCGGTCATAATCATTGTAGTGATGTTACTTATGATAACAGGGTATAGTGATGATGTGATGAGTGCTATCAGGGAACCGGATATTAACGGTATTGCAAGCGTTTTTATTGCAGCACTTTCCATAGCTGTATTTGGACCGGTATATTATCTGTTAAAAAAGTTTGGGATTATCGGAAGAGAGGTGCCTCAGGGTACCATTCCAGCGAAGGGCGCTTATTATGTCAGACTCATCATTCTTGGAATAGCTGTGCAGGCTCTTGGATATGGAGCGCTTAATTTTATCTGTCTGTATGCTGCCGATACGGAAATTGTGAAAAATTACAATCAGATAATGCAGAATCTTAACGGTACACTATCGCCGTTCATTCTCATATATACATGTTTACTGGCGCCGATGTCTGAGGAGCTTATATTCAGGGGCGTTACACTGGATTTTGCACGAATCGGCTTTAAGGTAAATACTGCGGTTATAGTGTCGGCGGTATTGTTCGGAGTATTTCATATGAACATAATTCAGGGAATATATGCGGGCGTATTCGGTATAATACTCGGATATGTAAGGGTCAGGCGAAACAGCCTGCCTGACGCTGTTATTACACATATGACTATCAATATAGCAGGAGTCAGCATAGTGCCGATAGGCGCTGCGTTTTTGAATATACTTATAGGTATTGCCGGGGCATATGCGATGACCGCCACACTGGGTCTTATCGTAGTTGTGATGTGGTTTTTGCATGATACATCAGTTGGTAAATAAAAAAAGGGGCTGCAATATACAGCCCCTTAATTACGTGTGTTACAACCACAAAATACACTATTACATTTAACTTTTATTGTCTAGTACGTATCTATACAAAAAAATTAAAATGGATTCATGCGAGGGATTATAACTTAACTACGTTTGCTGCCTGAGGTCCCTTTTCTCCGTTAATAACTTCGAACTCAACCTTGTCGCCTTCGTCTAATACTTTGAAGCCGTCCATCTGTAAAGCTGAAAAATGTACGAATACATCATTACCTTCTTCATCAGAGATGAAACCAAAGCCTTTTTTCGCATTAAACCATTTTACTGTTCCAACCATTGATATTGCCTCCTATGATACTTAAAAAATATAATATAACTATTTGACTTTAGCATACATAACTACTGTTGTCAAACACTTTTTTTAATTATACTAATTGACGCTGTCCGATTTTTGGTTATACTATAGATATATTATAAATGTGGTGAAAGGAGATATTCATGACAGGAGTTTTGGATGTTTATGAGCTGATAGAAAAATATGAATTAAAAGATATAGGAAGTACGGGATATCTTTACAGGCATAAGAAAAGCGGCGCCAGAATCGCCGTAGTGTCCAATGATGATGACAATAAAGTATTCTCGGTGGGCTTTCGTACGCCACCATCGGATTCTACAGGAGTAGCACATATTATTGAGCACTCGGTATTGTGCGGCTCTGAAAAGTATCCGGTAAAGGATCCTTTTATAGAACTGGCTAAGGGTTCGCTTAATACATTTCTTAATGCCATGACGTATCCGGACAAGACGGTCTATCCTGTTGCAAGCCGCAATGACACGGATTTTGCCAACCTTATGAGCGTGTATATGGACGCTGTATTTTTTCCGGATATTTATAATAAAAAAGAGATATTTTTACAGGAGGGCTGGCATTATGAATTAGAGAATAAGGACGCACCTCTTACAATTAACGGTGTTGTGTATAATGAAATGCGCGGAGTATTCTCATCGCCGGATCAGCTTCTTAGCAGATACGTACAGCGCGCACTGTTTCCTGATACGCCATATGGCAATGAGTCCGGTGGAGAGCCGGAGGATATACCTAAGCTTACGTATGAGGATTTTCTGGATTTTCACGGCAGATACTATCATCCGTCCAACAGTTATATATATCTGTATGGCGATATGGATGTTGAAGAGCGGCTTATGTGGTTGGATAAGGAGTATCTTGGAAGATTTGACAGAATCAGTGTGGATTCTGCGATACCGCTTCAGAAGCCATTTGATAAAGCCCGATATCTTACGGACTATTATTCGTCGCAGAATGATGAGGAGAAAGCATATCTTAGCTATAACTGCGTGGTGGATACGTCGCTTAACGATATGTATCAGGTTGCGTTCATGGTGCTCTCATATGCCCTTATTCAGGTTCCGGGAGCTCCGGTAAAGCAAGCTCTTTTGGATGCCGGTATAGGTGAGGAGATAAGCTGCTCATTTGATGGTGAGATATATCAGCCGGTGTTCAGTATAGTTGCAAAGGGTGCTGATTGGGACAGAGCGGATGATTTTGTAAGTATCATAAGAAAAGAACTTGAGAGGATAGTTGCAGAAGGGATAGATAAAAACTCGTTAAGAGCGGCTCTCTCAGCATATGAATTTCGCTATAGAGAGGCTGATTTTGGGGGATATCCTAAGGGACTTATGTATGGGCTTGCGTGTATGCAGAGCTGGTTATACGATGAAGATAAACCGTTCTCGGCCGTACTGTTAAATGATATATATGAGGAGCTTAACAGACTGGTTGATACGGATTATTATGAGAAGCTTATACAGGAATATCTTCTTGATAATACACATAGTGCAATCGTTAACATATTTCCTAAAAAAGGACTGAGCAGAATGTTCGATGAGGAGCTTGCCAACAGGCTTAGCGAATATAAGGATACCTTATCGGATGAGGAACTGGATAATATAGAGAAAATGACCGTACATCTGCATGAGTATCAGAAGGCTCCGGATAGCCCGGAGGCGCTTAAGACGATACCGATGCTAACAATAGATGATATAGATAGGGAGTCGCCCGATATACCGCTTGAATCAAGAGAAGAGAACGGAGTCGGCATACTGTATCATGATATAAGAACCAATGGGATAGCATATGTCATAATGTCATTTGATATTAAGGAGTACAGGGAATATATCCAGTATGTTAATCTTCTTACGTATATACTGACGTATGTGGACACGAAAAAACACGAGTATCTTGATTTGTCCAATCTGATTAACCTTAATACGGGAGGGCTTACATTTAATATGAACGTTCTTTCCGGGAAGGATGGGGATTATGAGATAAGATGCGAGATATGTTTTTCGGTTTTATATTCAAAATGTGCTGAGGCGTTTGAACTGATTGATGAGATAGTGAATTCTTCGGTTATAGATAATAAAAAGAGACTCAAAGAGATAATACAGGAAGCAAGGGCCGATATAAAGAGCAGCCTTGAGGCAAGTGGCAATATTACAACAGTAGAACGCGGACTTTCCTATATTTCTGAGGAAAGTTACTATAAGGCAAAGATTAAATCCGTGGGCTTCTACAGGTTCTTATGCGATCTGTGTAATCGGTACGAAGAGTGTTACGACGACCTCGTTGATATGCTATCAAAGCTTACAGGATGCATCTTTGATAAAAATAAACTTCTTATAAATATTACATCCGAACAGGAAGGTTATGAACTTATAAGTAAGGAGTTTTCGAAACGCACTCTCTTTGCCGGAGTCGATACGGATGTGAAGCTTCCTGATATCGATATGCCTGCTGTAAAGGATTTTAGTAGACATAACGAGGGATTCAAGACCTCCGGTAAGGTGCAGTATGTGGCGCGCGTGGGTAATTTTATAAAACATGGGTATAAGTATGATGGAAGGCTGTGCGTATTAAAAACGATACTTAGTTATGATTATCTGTGGATAAGGATAAGACTTCAGGGAGGAGCATATGGTGCGATGTGTGGATTTGCACGAAACGGTAATTCGTATTTTGTATCGTACAGGGACCCTAACCTTGGCGAGACCAATGATGTGTACAATGACATACCGGAGTACATCAAAGGATTTGACGCCGATATGTATGAGATGACGAGGTACATTATAGGCACGATGAGCGCTGTCGACGCGCCTATGACTCCGAGGATTAAAGGAAGAGTCTCTTATACAAGGTATCTTTCGGGAGTAAGCCGTGAGGATATGCAGAGAGAAAGGGATGAGATCCTGTCCGCTGACGCGCAGGGGATAAGGGAACTTGCAGGCTATATAAGGAGCATTCTGTCAGATGAATGCATATGTGTAGTGGGAGGCGCTGATAAGATTGAGAATTGCAGCAGTCTGTTTAGAGAGATAGAGGATCTGGTATGATGAAAAATAATTTCAAATCGGGATTTGTGGCGCTTATAGGAAGACCTAACGTGGGCAAATCCACACTTATGAACAGGCTTATAGGACAGAAGATTGCTATTACGTCCAATAAGCCACAGACAACAAGGAACAGGATACAGACAGTGTATACCGGGGATATGGGTCAGATTATATTTCTTGACACCCCGGGCATACACAAGGCGAAGAATAAGCTTGGTAAATACATGGTAAATGTTGCCGAGAGCACATTAAAGGATGTGGACGTGATATTGTGGCTTGTAGAAGCGACGGATTATATCGGCGCGGGCGAAAGACATATCGCAGATGTGCTAAAGGACGTTGACACACCCGTTATTCTTGTCATCAACAAGATAGATAAGGTCAAAAAGGAAGATATTCTTACATATATCGATGCCTACAGAAATATCCATGATTTTGCCGAAATAATCCCGCTGTCGGCGCTTAAGGGCGAGAATACGGAGACTCTCATACCTGAGATATTCGATTATCTTTCGGAAGGCCCTATGTATTATGATGAGGATACGATTACGGACCAGCCTGAGAGACAGATTACAGCCGAGATAATAAGGGAAAAGGCACTTCGAAATCTTAGTGATGAGATTCCGCACGGCATTGCAGTTGCGATAGATATAATGAAGGAGCGTAAGGATGCGCATATTATGGATATAGAAGCTACGATAATATGCGAGAGAAATTCACATAAGGGAATCATAATAGGAAAACACGGGAGCATGCTTAAGACAATCGGTACAGAGGCGAGAAAGGATATCGAAGTCCTTTTGGGAATCAGGGTCAATCTGAAGCTCTGGGTAAAAGTCAAAAAGGACTGGCGTGACAGTGATTTTTTACTGAATAATTTTGGATATAATAATTTAAACGATAACTGAATACGAAAATATATATACGGAAACCCTATTACTGAGGGCGGAATACATGCCTAACATAGTAAAGGGAGATATGTATAATGGGAAATGATGTATTTTGGAAGAAATTTGAGCGTACAGGCAAGGTTGCCGATTATCTGGAATATGCCTGTACCACGGAGGAGTCTTTAGAGGGCGCGGTGATAGGCGATATAATAGAAGATAAACCTCCCGTAATTCTTCCGGGCTATGATGAGCGTATTCAGATATATTAGGCTACGAAACGAGGGGTTCTTTCATCTATGACGCCACAGTCTTTTACGGGTATGGTTATATCGTCTCAGAATATTGGCGAAACCGATAGGAGAATAGTGTTACTCACCAAAGAGAGAGGCAAGATATCTGCGTTTGCAAGGGGAGCGGTCAAACCGAGAAATCCTCTTGTATCTGCCACACAGCCTTTTACCTTTGGTGAGTTTTTTGTCTACCCCGGCAAAAGCTCATATACGGTGACTGCTGCTTGGGTCATACGACATTTTGATTTTGCCAGAATAGATCTTGATTCATATTATTATGCATCATATCTGTGCGAACTTGCGGATTATTATACAAGGGAAAATCTTGACGCCTGCGACATACTGCTTCTTTTGTACCAGTCATTTCGGGCGATTGAGAATGACGCCATAGACAATGAGCTTATACGATACATATATGAGTGGAGGATGCTTCTTATAAACGGCGAGGCACCGGGAGTATTTTCATGCGGCGTATGCGGTAAAAAATGTGCCGGCGGTGAACATTATTTTTCACAGAGACGACATTCCGTCATATGCGCAGACTGCGCGGGGAAGGAAAATGACGGAGTACGGTTATATCCTTCCACGCTGTATACACTTCAATTCATACAGTCAACGCCACTTCAGAAACTATACACATTCAAGGTGTCTGATGATGTAATGTCGCAGATAAAGGCTGTCACGGACGAATATATAAAGCGAAACAGAAATTATATATTCAATTCACTGTGGTTTATTGAAAATTTCCTTGAAAAACCTGTGCACTAATAGTATCATATAGCATAAATGAGCTAAAGAAAGGATAACGAATACAATGGAAAAGACAATGGATAAGATCGTTGCTCTGTCAAAGGCGAGAGGATTCATATATCCGGGTTCGGAGATATATGGAGGACTTGCCAACACTTGGGATTATGGTAATCTTGGTGTTGAGCTTAAGAATAATGTAAAGAATGCATGGTGGAGCAGATTCATACGAGAGAATCCTTATAATGTGGGAGTTGACTGCGCCATACTTATGAATCCGCAGACATGGATTGCATCGGGACATCTTGGCGGATTCTCAGATCCTCTTATGGATTGCAGGGAGTGCCACGAGAGATTTCGTGCAGACCAGATGATAGAGGGGTATATGAAAGATAACGGGATAACACCTGATGGCGCTGTGGATGCATGGACGCATGAAGAGATGAAAAAATACATAGATGATAATAATATTGCATGCCCGTCCTGCGGCAAGCATAATTTTACCGATATAAGGGAATTTAACCTTATGTTTAAGACATTTCAGGGTGTTACCGAGGACGCCAGGAACACGGTGTATCTTCGCCCTGAAACTGCACAGGGTATATTCGTCAACTTTAAGAATGTGCAGAGAACTTCAAGAAAGAAGATACCGTTTGGAATAGGTCAGATTGGAAAATCGTTCAGAAACGAGATTACACCGGGCAACTTCACCTTCAGGACAAGGGAGTTTGAGCAGATGGAGCTTGAGTTCTTCTGCGAGCCGGGAACGGACCTTGAGTGGTTCGCATACTGGAAACAGTTCTGCATCGACTGGCTTAAGGACCTCGGAATCAAGGAAGATGAGATGCGTTACCGCGACCATGACAAGGAAGAGCTTTCATTCTACAGTAATGCGACGACTGACATAGAGTTCCTCTTCCCGTTTGGATGGGGAGAATTATGGGGAATTGCCGACAGGACAGACTATGACCTTACGCAGCATCAGAATGTCTCAAAAGTTGATATGAGTTATTTTGATGATGAGAAGAAGGAAAAATACATTCCGTATGTTATCGAGCCTTCTCTTGGAGCTGACCGTGTAACGCTTGCGTTCCTTTGCAGCGCATATGATGAGGAAGAGATAGCTGAGGGCGATGTGCGTACCGTGCTTCATTTCCATCCTGCAATTGCGCCGGTAAAGGTCGGAGTGCTTCCTCTTTCAAAGAAGCTTTCGGAGCAGGCTCTTAAGATATACGGAGAGCTTTCAAAGAAATGGAACTGCGAATTTGACGACAGGGGTAATATAGGTAAACGTTACCGCAGGCAGGATGAGATAGGAACGCCATTCTGCGTAACATACGATTTTGATTCGGAAGAGGACGGATGCGTGACAGTAAGGGATCGTGACACGATGGAGCAGGAGCGTATCAGCATAAGCGAACTTTCGGATTATATTGAGAAAAAGATGGCATTTTAACAATGAAAAAATATGCACCGTTTTTTGTTCTATGTGCGGGCATGCTTTGGGGAACCATCGGAATATATGTAAAGAAACTTAACGGTATGGGGCTTGGCTCCATGGATATTGTTGCAATACGCGCATTATTTACGGTGGTTTCGCTCTTTGTGTGCCTTATGATATATAATAAGCGGCTTTTTACAATCAAAATCCGTGATATATGGTGCTTTATCGGAACGGGTGTATTTAGCATTGTATTCTTTAACTACTGCTATTTTCGTGCAATGACACTGATTCCGTTATCGATTGCGGCGATTCTTCTGTATACGGCTCCGGCATTTGTGCTTATTTTGTCGGCTGTGCTGTTTGGAGAAAGGATAACGAAGAGAAAGATATTGGCGCTTTTGGCGACCATAGCAGGTTGTGCCCTTGCCTCCGGATTCAGCGGGGGTGTGGGGCATACAGGTCCTGCCGGTATCTTATACGGACTTGGTGCGGGAATCGGATACGCATTGTATTCGATATTTGGAAGATGTGCAATAAACCGCAGATACAACAGTATGACCATATCATTCTATACCTTTTTGTGTGCATCGGTTGCATCAGTTCCATTTGCCGATGTGGGAAAGATTGTCTCGGTGGGCGAATCGGCTCACGGTGTACCTGTGTTTTATCTGATATTTGCGATAATGAGTACGGTACTTCCATATATTCTGTATACGAAGGGGCTTTCGGGACTTGAGAATGCGAGAGCGTCCGTTATAGCGTCAGTTGAACCGGTGGCTGCGGCTGTTGTGGGGCTTTTGGTATTCGGAGAGGCGCTGAGCGCGCAACAGATTATAGGGATTGCCCTGGTTATAGGAGCCATTGCATTTACGAATAAAGCCTGTCAATAAGCCACGGTATGGTCTCTTCAAAATCTATGCCATACCAGTTGTGTGATTTGTTCTTCTGTGTAACACTAAGCGTATGCGCCGTATAATCCACCGCAAGGCGCGCCGCATCATATGCAGAGTAGTCGTTAAGGAGCGCACCGGCAAACGCACTTGTGAAAAGGTCTCCGGTTCCGTGAAACGTAGCGTCTATATGAGGTTTGAAATATTCAAATTCCGCCTGGTCCGAAAGTCTTGCTACGATTCCATTCTCATTATTTCTTCTGATACTCGTAATGATTATATTGGACATGCCAAGTTCGTTCAGCCTGTCAAGGATTTCTTTTACATAAGAAGAATCATAATCGGTCCGGTATGAAAGTCCTGACATGATGGCGGCCTCCGTAATATTCGGAACGATATAATCCGCTTTTTTGCATAAAACGGATATGGCGTCTGCATATTCCACATCGAAACCTGTGTACATAACGCCGTTGTCGGCAAATACCGGGTCAACTACAGTCAGCGTATCATCTTTTGCAAATTGTTCATAAAAGTCTGATATTATTTCTATGTGGCGTACGGTTCCCAGATATCCTGTAAGAATTGCATCAAAATGAAGGTTTAGCGATTTAAAATGAGATATTATATCCACCATGGAATCTGAAAGGTCAGTAAAGGTAAAGCCAGGAAACATTGTGTGGGCGGAAAGGACTGCGGTGGGTATTATGGAAGTTTCCACGCCCATGGCAGATATCAGTGGCAGAGCAATCGTCTGCGAGCATTTTCCTATGCATGATATATCCTGTATACTTACAAGTCTTTTCATCTTATTTTCCGTCCATTCCTTTTTTAATATATTTTTTTATGTTATTATATGAATACAAATGTGTCAAGATATTTTGACGGGGAGAGGTTAGTTATGCTTACTTATCAGCTGGAGGAGCGTGGCGGCAGAAGCCTGTACGATTATCTGTATTCATGTATAAAAAAAGATATATTCGAGGGGAAGCTTTCGGCCAATGAAAAGCTCCCTTCCAAAAGAAGCCTTGCAAAGAATCTGGGGATAAGCGTTATCACAGTGGAAAATGCTTATTCGCAGCTTAGCGCCGAGGGATTTGTATATTCGATAGAAAAAAAGGGATATTATGTGGCGGAGCTCTCCAAATGGGTTGGAAGCAGCATCTCACAAAGGAGTATCGAAAAGGCAGATGATTCCGGAAAGACGGACGAAGGGCATGTATATGCTGATTTTGTAAGCAATGCCGTGGGAAGCGAGAAATTTCCGTATTCACAGTGGTCGAGACTTACGAGGCAGGTGCTCTCCGAGCAGAACGAGATGCTCTTAAGAAAAGCGCCGCGTACCGGGGTATATGAACTGAGGCAGGCCATAGCAGAATATCTGTATAATTTCAGACATGTCAGCGTAAGTCCGCAGAATATAATCGTGGGCTCCGGAACAGAGCATCTTTATGGAGTCATAATCCGGCTTTTGGGCAGGCATAAGGTATATGCAGTTGAGGATCCCGGATATACAAAGCTTTCGGATATCCTTAGCGGAGACGAGATTGAGTGTATCAAGGTGCCTATTGATGAAGCAGGCATGAGAATGGATATACTTAGCACAATGGATGCCGATGTGGTACATATTACCCCATCTCATCATTTTCCGACCGGAAGAGTGATGGATATAAAGAGGCGTCTTGAGTTTCTGGACTGGGTCAGGGGCTCGGATGAAAGATATATTATAGAAGATGATTATGACTGCGAGTTCAGACTGCATGGCAGACCAATACAGACATTGTATGAAAGCGACGGGTCCGATAAGGTCATATATATGAATACATTTTCAAAGACTCTTGCCCCTTCATTTCGTATAAGCTATATGATACTGCCTGATAAGCTTATGCGGTTATATAATGAAAAAATGAATTATATGTCCTGTACTGTGCCAAATCTTGAACAGTATGTTCTGGCGAGATTCATGACGCAGGGATATTTTGAAAGGCATATCAACAGAATGAGAGTGTATTACCGGAGCACTAGAGACCTTCTTCTTAAGGAGATACAGAACAGCCCGCTGCATGATATAAGCACGGTGCATGAGGAGGATGCAGGACTGCATTTTCTGCTTTCGATAGATACATGCGTGGCCGATCATGAATTTCTTAGGAAAGCCGGAGATTATGGAATACGCATATCATTTCTCTCGGAATACACTTACGATTATAAACCGGAGAATGAACATATCATTATAATAAATTATTCGGGTATAAAAAAAGAAAATATTAAAGATGCGGTAAAGCGGCTTTCGTGGCTCATTTGTGACATAAAATAGGAATATTATACCGGCAGAAGGTGATTATATGAAGCGGATAATGTACGTATATATAATGATCGTAGTTGTGGCATGCTGCAGTGTGTGGGCACTTTCGGCTAAGGCAGAAAACGGCACTACAGGTGTAGTATACGCGGTTTCGGATGACTCCGATACGGATGTTTTTGCTGTGGATGAATACAGTGATGGTTACAGCCTGTCTGAAATTAAGCTTTTATATTCTGATGAAGAAAATGGCATCAGTTATTATTCGGCAGAGCTTCATTATGATATGAAGGAGTATACGATAGAAGAGATTCTGAATATCATGAGACTTAGCGGAATGTATGAAGAGGTGTCGGAGGATGCGACCATGAAGAGTAATGCATATCCGAGCGCGATAACCGATCCTTACATGGATGCCGAGTGGTATCTTGATGCGATTGGCGCCGGAGATGCATGGAAACTTCTTGAGGGTACGCCGGGAGAGGGCGTTACGGTTGCGGTTATTGATTCGGGAATATATTACAGGCACAGAGATCTGATGAGTAATATATGGAATCTGAGCGCACAGGCCAATCTGGGCGATATTCTTGATGAGAGCGGACATGGCACTCATGTTTCGGGTATAATCGCGATGTCCGCAATGGACGGCGGCGGCGTAGGAGTTGCGTACGAAGCCGAGATTATGCCGGTAAAGGCAGGCGGAAGCGACGGAAAATTCCTTATCTCGAATGTAATAGAGGCATTTGGCTATGCCATAGATAACGGCGCAGACATCATCAATATGTCATTTGGCGCCGAATATGAGTCGGCGGTGTTTAAGACCGAGCTTTATAATGCCTCAAAGGATCATGTGCTGGTTGCCGCGGCGGGCAATGAGGGTCTTGCAAATGATGACAGCGACAAAGAAGAGGCGAAGAATATATATCCTGCGGCATATCCGTTTGTCATAGGAGTTATGTCAACTGATGAGAATAATAAACTCACATTATGGTCGGATTATGATACAGTTCCTTTCAGCGAAAATGAATATGAGATAGCGGCGCCGGGCGCCAACATATTGTCAACCTATAATGACGGCAAATACAGATATATGAGCGGAACATCCATGGCTTCGCCGGTAGTTGCGGGAGCAGCAGCGCTTCTCTGGCAGTATGCAGAGGAAAATAAAATTGCGGATAAAGCGGAATATGTGTACGGGCAGATAAGAAATGCCGGTACACATAAAGCTACGCATACCGACATATACGGAGATACTTATGAATACAGTCTGCTTAATGTATATGACGCTATTACGACAGAGCCGGGCGTCAATATAAGCGTAGGAGATTATGTATATGCGGATAGTACAAGCGGTACATATTTTACCGACTCCGTAACTATTAACGACAGCGGTAGAACTGATATTTTATGTGGATTTGACGTATATAACACATGGAGTACGGCAAGTGATGTAAGGGTGACTGTGGAGGTGGATGCGCCGGAATGCAGCGTCATATCAGAGAATGAATTTCGTGTTGATGAAATGGAGTATAATCAGAGGATCAGTATAGGCTGCGACACGTATGAGGCGAAGGTGATATCTTTTGCGGGTGAAGCAGGACATACATATAACATACCGATACGATACACGGTATCGGCAACAGGTTATACTAAGCAGTATACTGATACGATTACCATAACGGTTTCAACCGGTGAGAGTGCATCCCCGGGCAGCTCTGATGGCGGCGCACAGCAGGTGTCAGGCAGCGCATTCGGCGCGGATGCACAGACATATGATTTTACTGCATTGAAGGTTAAGGGCATAAAAGGTAAAAGCAAAAAATCATCAAAGCACATCATAAAATGGAAAAAGCTTGATGATGCGGACAAATACATAATATATTATTCAAAGAAACGAAACGGCAGGTATAAGAGGCTTGCCGTAACCAAAAAGACCAGATATGTGCATAAGTCCGTTAAGAACAAAGAATACTTTTACAAGGTAAGGGGAATGAAAAAGGAAAGTGGCGGCAGAAAGGTGTACAGCACATATTCAAAAACAATAAAAATATAAAAAACTGCCTGCCGTAATGACACATGCGGCAGGCAATCTTTTCGGTATAAATATATCAGATGATGAGATCCGGATTTTCCATAGGTTCAAATCGCCTTGAAGAATTCTTCTCCTTTTTGAATTTCTTGGTTCTGGCTATTGCTTCCTTACAGAAATAATCCTGCGAATTAAGAGGCTTGCTTCCGTACGGAGAAATATGCTGATATGAGCTGTCAGGAAGTTTTATTCTCGTCTTTACATTATCCTTTAACTGAATATCAAGGATGTGCTTAATGCGCTCCTTCAGATTCTCGTCTTCTACAGGGAAGAGTATCTCAACGCGCTTGTCAAGATTTCTTGGCATCCAGTCCGCGCTTCCCATATAGATATCCTCATAACCATCATTATAGAAATAGAAGATTCTTGAATGTTCAAGGAAATTTCCTACGATTGAGTGGACGGTGATATTTTCACTTATACCCGCTATGCCAACCTTAAGACAGCATATGCCGCGGATGATAAGCTCAATCTTTACTCCGGCAGCAGACGCTTCGTACAGCGCAGCTATTATGTCCGCGTCGCACAGGGAATTCATCTTGGCTATAATATGTGCCTTTTCTCCTTTTTTTGCATGCTCGGTTTCTCTTGTTATGCATTCCATGAATTTATCCCTGAGCCACAACGGAGCAAGGGAAAGCTTATTCCACGATAAAGGTTCCGAATAACCGGAAAGCATATTAAATACCGCCGTCGCATCCTCGCCAATAGGTCTTGAACACGTAAAGAGTCCCATATCTGTATACAGTTTTGCCGTAGAATCATTATAATTGCCGGTTCCAAGATGGACGTATCTTCTTATTCCATCCTCCTCGCGCCTTACCACGAGAGTAATTTTACTGTGTGTCTTAAGCCCTACGAGTCCGTATATAACATGGCATCCTGCCTGCTCAAGCTTTCTGGCCCAGATTATATTATTTTCCTCATCAAAACGCGCTTTAAGCTCCACAAGAACGGAAACCTGTTTGCCGTTCTCGGCGGCAAGTGCGAGAGAGGATATGATTGGTGAATGACTGCTTACGCGGTACAGGGTCTGTTTGATTGCAAGGACATTAGGGTCTGTGGCGGCTTCCTTTACAAAATCAACTACCGGGTCGAATGTCTGATAAGGGTGGAACAGGAGTATATCCTGAGCCCGTATCTGGGAAAATATATCCTTTTCAGGGTCAATCTCAAGTACAGGCTGTGGTTTGTACGGTTTGTTTCTTAGATTATCGAAGCCCTCGATTCCATACAGCTTCATAAAGAACGTAAGGTCCAAGGGACCATTTATCTTATATATATCGTCACCGTCTATATTAAAATCCTTCTTAAGCCATGACAGAAGGCGCTTATCTATGCCTTCCTCCACCTCAAGTTTTATTACCTCGCCCCACTGCCTTTTCTTAACCTGCTTTTCAATCTCGGTAAGAAGGTCGGCGGCCTCGTCTTCCTCAATGGTGAGGTCGGCATTACGCATTACTCTGTAAGGATACGCGCATAATATGTCATATCCGAGAAACAGCTTATCTATATTCATCTCTATAATCTGCTCAAGAAGAATAAGTGATACACTGTCAGAATCCGGTGAGGGAACGCGTACGAGCCTTGGAAGAACGGACGGCACCTGAACGGTTGCATACTCGTATTCTTCATCGGATTTTGGATTGCGAAGTAGCGCCGCTATATTAAGCGATTTGTTCCTTATAAGAGGAAACGGTCTTGAAGAATCCACCGCCATAGGGGTAAGAACAGGATAAACCTCACGCATAAAATAGCGTTCCACGAACTGTCTCTGTTCTGGCAGAAGATCCTCGTAATGCGTCACAAGTATAATATTGTTATCGGCAAGGAGGGGCAGGAACGAAGAATTATACATCTCATATTGCGTATCTACGAGTACATGCTCCTTTTTGCTTATCTCGGCAAGCTGCATCGCCGGGGTCATACCCGCTATATCGGGCTTTTTGTATCCGGCATTGACCATATCTTTTAATGACGCCACACGTATCATCACAAATTCATCCAGGTTGGATGAGGTTATGCTAAGGAACTTAAGCCTTTCCAGTAAAGGAAGGGAAGCGTCGCAGGCTTCGCTGAGAACCCTGTAATTGAATTCTATCCAGCTTAACTCCCTGTTGTCGTAATATTCATGTTTTTTATAATTTGATTTCATTGCTTATCCTCCTTTGCTTAAGAACCGGTCTTATGCCGTATACCTGTTCAAAGAAATGTTTGGAATGGTCAAAATATGCTTTCTCAAGTGCAATGTCCATAAATGACTCGCAGCTTATAACTAACTTATCATTCTTTAAGTTGACCCTTATATTGGATATCTTCTGTTTCTTACTTGTGTCAAGGTCGTTGGCCAGCTTAAATAGCGCGGTAAGCTTGGCAGTCTTCATATATTCTTCGACCGTAACGTCACCTTCCATATCCGAAAGAGACGGGAATTCACCGGTGTGATTAAGGATTATATTGGCTATTATTCTGTTCTCTTCATCGGACAGTCCTATTATCTCGGACGAACGTATTATATTATACGAATTGATGGAAATCTCCTGAAAATTAACATATGAGCCGCAGTCGTGCAGGATTATCGCTATCTTAAGTAAGAGACTGTCACGTATACTAAGTCCGCCGGTCGTCTTCATACAGGTAAACAGTTTTTCCCCAATACGTTCTACACAGGCAGTATGCATTGAATTGGAGCGATAACGCTCTGCAAGCTCTCTTGAAGCCGATATGATATCCTTTGTAAAATCCCTGACCGGTTTCTTTCGCTTGCGTGATGAAATGTATTCCGCAACAATTCCGTCGCACAGGTCTGTTGAACTGAATTTGATAAATCTTGCATGATTGATATCCATTATCTGCTTGTATATCATTGCCGTAGGAAGTATAAGCTTTGACTGTTCCTCGGAGGTTTCAACCATCCTTGCAAGTTCCCTGTCGGAGCAATGTTTGATGGAGTTATATATCTCAGTCATCTCTGAGGTGGAAAGCGTATCGCATCCGGGCTTATAAAAGCTGATATACTTTTGCAGTGAACGCAGTCCCTCGCCGACTGCAAGGATGGTATTGATAGTATATTTGTTAAAATAATTCTTATAAGATGTGTAGATATCGCCCTCAATATATTCTGATAAAAGGTCGGTGTAACTATCTGCAATTCGCTCCAGATCGCTTAAGTACTCATTGATTCGCACAGAGCCAAGTCTGAGATTCTGCGAAACCTTAAGAAGTCCGTTGGAGTAGCAGGTTGCCTGTGAGCTTCCTGAGCCCACCTCCACAACCAGCGCACCTTTTTCTATAATGTCCTCAAATTCGGGCTCATTAAGCGCCACACCCTGAAAGAGCAGGTATCTTTGCTCGGAGTTGCTTAGCATATTAACGGAAAGTCCGGTGCGGACGCGTATACGGTCAAGCAGAAAATGTCTGTTCGCCGCCTCTCTTATCGAGCTTGTCGAATATGCCTTATAATGTGTTGTGCCAAAATCTTTCATTATCCCGGTAAACCCGTTAAGTACGTTGCACAGCTCCTCAATGAGAGGATTGGATATATAGCCGCTGGCATATGTGTCGCTTCCGAGCTCCACAATATGACGCACATGGGTCAACTGTTTGATGATGTTCTTCTTTTCAATCTCGAATATTTTCATGGATATCTCGTTAGAGCCAACATCTATGGCTGCAAATGTGCTGACCGGCATTGCAAAACCTCCGTTCGTATATATTTAATATAATATTAGTATATTTGTGCTTTATAATCAAGGCATTTACTTGCTTTATTCATTATTTACAATTATACTGTAGTTAATAATCTTTCATATATATTTTTAGGGAGCAGACGATGAAAACCAGCGATTTTTATTATGACCTGCCGGATGAACTTATAGCTCAGGATCCGCTTGAAAAAAGGAGCGATTCGAGGCTTATGGTTCTGGATAAGGAAACGGGAAAGGTATCCCATAAGGTCTTTTGTGATATTATCTCTATGTTGAATAAAGGGGATTGTCTTGTTATCAATAACACCAGAGTTATTCCGGCAAGGCTTTTGGGCGTACGCGAGAATACGGGAGGCAGGATAGAGGTCCTTCTGCTTAAGAGGCAGGATGCCGATACATGGGAGTGCCTTGTAAGACCCGGTAAGAGACTGCGCGTGGGCGCAAGGATGAGCTTTGGGGACGGCATGCTAAGCGCGTCAGTAACGGATGTTCTGGAATCGGGCAACAGACTGGTAAGGTTCGAATATGAGGGGATATTTGAAGAGGTGCTTGATAAGCTCGGAAAGATGCCCCTTCCGCCTTATATAACACATGAACTAAAGGATAAGAACAGGTATCAGACCGTATATGCCAGATATGAGGGCTCGGCGGCGGCTCCTACGGCAGGACTGCATTTTACCGAAGAACTTCTTAATCAGATAAGGCAGATGGGAGTAAATATTGCCGAGGTTACACTGCACGTTGGCCTTGGTACGTTCAGACCGGTAAAGGTTGAGGATGTAAAAGAACATCATATGCATACGGAGTACTATAGGATTAGCACAGAGGCCGCAGATATTATAAATGATACGAAAAGGTCCGGAGGAAGAGTGATATGCGTAGGCACCACGAGCTGCAGAACGGTTGAGTCGGCAGCAGATGATACAGGAGTAGTACACCCAAAAGAGGGCGATACAGACATATTTATCTATCCGGGATATACATTTAAGGTACTGGACGGGCTTATAACCAATTTTCATCTTCCGGAATCCACTCTTCTGATGCTTGTGTCGGCGCTTGCGGGACGGGATGCCATATTGGATGCGTATAAGGAAGCAGTGGAGTGCGGATACAGATTCTTTTCATTTGGCGATGCTATGCTCATTATCTGACATTAAATAAAACATAAATATATAAAGTGGAGGGTGGACTTATGTACATGAATAACGGCAACAGATTATTGTTCATATATAATCCCAATGCAGGACGCGGAGTGGCAAAGCTTCATATCTCGGAGATAATAGAGACATTCTGTGGTCATGGTTATGAAGTCACTGTGTATGCGACCCAGGAAAAGGGGGACGCATCCTCCTGCGTAAAGAGGATTGGTGGAGGGTTTGACCGCATTGTGTGCTGTGGTGGGGACGGAACCCTTAATGAGGTTACGGACGGCCTTATGGCGCTTGACAGGGTACCGCCCTGTGGTTATATACCGGCAGGCACGGTAAATGATTTTGCTAATTCATTTAACCTTCCGAAGAACGTGAAGAAAGCGGCGCATATAGCGGTGACCGGGGAGAGTGTGCCATGCGATATAGGCGAGATTAACGGGGATTATTTTGATTATGTGGCGGCATTTGGGGCATTTACGGACGTTTCGTATGAGACCAATCAGTCGGCAAAAAATATACTTGGCAAGATTGCGTACCTTCTTGAAGGAGCAAAACGGCTTCGTAAAATGAGTAAATATTCCGTTAAATTATACATTGGCGATGAAGTGATAGAGGATGAAGTCATATACGGGATGATAACCAATTCGTTCAGTGTGGGAGGATTTCTTTCCATGTTCGATGATGATGTGGCTCTGGACGACGGAGAGTTCGAAGCATTATTTATCAAATATCCCAAAAATGTAATCGAGCTTCAGGCGATTATAAATGCGCTGTTATCGGGAGATGTAGAATGCAAATATTTCTACTACAGACATGTAAGCGAGATAAGAATTGTATCAGATGAGTATATGTCTTGGACGATTGACGGCGAGTATGGCGGAACATATAAGGAAGCGACTATAAAAAATCACAGAGGGGCGATACCTTTTGTAAGAAGAATTAACGAAAATTAATATTTAGTATTGTATATATTACCATTATGTGCTACAATATTTATATGAGCTTTAGAAAAAGATTATAAATTAATTAAGAATTATTTAGGAGGTAGAGGATGAAAAAATGGGTATATTTGTTCACTGAAGGCGATGCAGGTATGCGTAATCTTCTTGGAGGAAAAGGAGCCAATCTTGCAGAGATGACCAATCTTGGTCTTCCTGTTCCTCAGGGCTTTACAATTACTACAGAAGCCTGTACTCAGTATTATGAGGATGGAAGGAAGATCAATGACGAGATTCAGGAACAGATTATGGAATACATCGGTAAGATGGAGGAGATTACCGGTAAGAAGTTCGGCGATAAGGAGAACCCTCTTTTGGTATCCGTTCGTTCGGGTGCACGCGCTTCCATGCCGGGAATGATGGATACCATCCTTAATCTCGGACTCAATGAGGACGTTGTTGAAGTTCTTTCGGCAAAATCGGGCAATCCAAGATGGGCGTGGGACTGCTACAGAAGATTCATCCAGATGTTCTCTGACGTGGTTATGGAGGTAGGCAAGAAGTACTTTGAAGTGCTTATCGATAAGATGAAGAAGGAAAAGGGCGTAACACAGGACGTTGAGCTTACTGCTGATGACCTTAAGACGCTCGCCAATCAGTTCAAGGCAGAATACAAGGCTAAGATAGGTGAGGACTTCCCGGACGATCCGAAGATTCAGCTTATGGAAGCTGTTAAGGCAGTGTTCCGTTCGTGGGATAACGACAGAGCCAATGTATACCGCCGTGATAACGACATTCCGTATTCATGGGGTACGGCTGTTAATGTTCAGATGATGGCATTCGGTAATATGGGAGATACATCCGGAACAGGAGTGGCATTTACACGTAATCCTTCTACGGGAGAGAAGAAGCTCGACGGAGAGTTCCTTATGAATGCGCAGGGCGAGGATGTTGTTGCAGGAGTCCGCACGCCTAAGAAGATTGAAGAGATGGCTGAGACCATGCCTGAGGTATTTGAGCAGTTTAAGGAGATATGTAATACCCTTGAGAATCACTACAGGGACATGCAGGATATGGAGTTTACTATAGAGGATAAGAAGCTGTATATGCTTCAGACACGTAATGGTAAGAGAACT
>CASFAQ010000019.1 GCA_949292725.1 uncultured Eubacteriales bacterium
CACCAGAAAAGAGATTCCCACATCCGTCGAGCCAAAGGCATGTACCGACAAACGCTCGTCCGAATAAGAATCTCCCTGCTTCAGCCACACCGCCTCCGCCTGTTCCGCTTCATGCAGGGCCTGAATGTCCTGCGAAAGCAGATACACAATGTCCGGACGCTGAAGGCACCAGGAAAGGACTTCCGGATTGAAATGATCCGCATGGGCATGACTCGCAAACACATACATACGGCCCGGACGCTTCAGAAGTTCCCGATGGAGAATACCGTCTCCATCCGACTCCGAATCCTTCCAGTAGTCAAAAATCAGTGTAAAGTCATCACCCTGCAGGGCAAATCCGCTATGATATAAATAAATCAGTTTCATAAAACATTATTTTCCGACAGGCTGTACATAAGCACGGGTCACCTTGTCTATTTCCAGAAACATATAGTTCACCTTACCCGAATGGATCAGTTTCTCATTTTCCTTATAGATGCGTGTAGCATATTCTTTCGACTTCTCGAACAGCAGCCGGGAAACACTCTCCTGCGACTTGCCCATCATGGTGGAGTCCAGTTTCTCTTCCGGGAAGAAGTCATCCAGGTTGACATCACCGATCATAGACGTCTCCAAAAAATGAATATTCCGGTGAGATGCATCCGTGTAATACCCGACAAACATATGTCCGGGCACACGCACCAATACCGGATTCAGGTTGATGGCTTTCAGCAATGAAGCGAAAAGCACACTGCCGTCCACGCAGTTGATCTGTGCCGAGAGCAGCGCATCGTCAAAAGTACGGACACGCTGCGTAAAGACAACGTTCGACGAAAGACTGCTGTTGCTGATGGAACTGTACTTAAACCCACGCTTCTGCAACACATACCACAAAGCATATACCTGCTTGTCTACCAGATCGACACTCTTGCTCTGATATCCCCAGAAACGGTTCACGATACGGGAATCGAGCGCTTCACGAAGAAGACGGTCTATTTGAGGATTGTCTTCATTCACATAAGCTGCAAAAAACTGTCCCGTGTCGTGAAATTTCATCCGGCTGTCAATATAGCCCAACAAACATTCATTGATGCTTCGCACTGAAAATGTATGTACTCCTCCCCGCAGAGCACGTCTGTTCAGTTCGGCTTTCACTGAAACCGTCACCGGTACAGCCTGTTCGTTTTCCCGAAGGGCATCGTAGTTCCAGATTATGTCCGGAAACACCCAATATTCCTTTCCCGACTCCGGAAGAATGAATTCCGATACCGAATATGCAAAGAAAGGAGTTTCGGCCACTTCCACACGAAGCTTACTGTTGGCATGCCCGTTCTTCACGCGAACGGCAATACACGATTTCGGATTGCCCAGATAATTGGTATCCGCAGGAACAATCAGATTAGCATCAGTCGTTGCCGTAGAGAGCAGCGTTACCGGGAAAATATTCCCTCCCAGTTCATTGGATATTTCTATCCCCGAAGAAAACGGCTCCAGCCGATATATATATAAGGAAGAGCCCAGAACTGTCAGAATAGCCAAAAGGCATGTTGCCAGTTTCCATTTGTTCACTGTATTAAACAGCGTCTTGTCCAGTTTCATATATACTTAATTCAAAACAACAACTCTTCAACCCCTAAAAAAATCCGCCTGCAGTCTCTCGTACAACCCCCGACCGGTTACGTTGCCGAAAAAGGAACGCATATACTCGCAGGAATGTATGAGCGGGATAATGAGGAGCGAATTCCACACAGCATTGTAAAAAGGGCAAGGGATATGTACCGGCCCCAGAGGCAGAGTGATCTTGAGGATATTTTGACAAAAATGAATCTGGTATATTACGGCGTTTCGAAAGGCGGTATATATAAGGCGCTTTGGGATATGGCGCAGAGCGAGGGCGTGGGACTCAGGATATACCGGCAGGATATAAGTATACGGCAGGAGACCGTAGAGCTGTGTGAGCATTATGATTTGAACCCATATATGCTTAACGGTGAGGGCAGTTTCCTTATAATTACGGAATGTCCGTCATCGGTTGTAAAGGAGCTTAATAATCTTGGCATTCATGCACGGATTATAGGTTATACATGTTCTGGGAAAGACAGAATTATAATAAATGGGGATGAAAGGCGTTATATAGAGTCCCGTATAAAAGATGAATTGGAAGGGATAGTATGAGAGAACAGATACTCGAAATGCTGTATAATAACAGCAAATTATCTGCAGAAGAAATGGCGGTTATGCTTGGTTATTCCGAAGAGGAGGTCAGGGAAGAGATATCTGCTATGGAAAAAGAAGGCATAATATGCGGATATACCACCATGATCAACTGGGATAAGACTGACAATGAAAAGGTCACGGCTTATATTGAGGTTAAAGTTGCGCCGCAAAGGGGACTTGGCTTTGATAAGATTGCGGAGAGAATATACCGTTTTGACGAGGTAGAAAGTGTATCCTTGATGAGCGGGGCATACGACCTTAGCGTAACTATTGTGGGCAAGTCCATGAAGGATATTGCTATATTTGTACATGAAAAACTGGCTCCGCTTGAATCGGTTCTGAGTACGGCCACACATTTTGTACTTAGAAAATATAAAGAGCATGGAGTTGTTCTGACAGATGAGAAAAAGATCTCAGGAAGGATGAAGATTACACCATGAGAGATCCGTTATCGAAGAGTATTCGCACAATACCACCGTCAGGAATCAGAAGGTTCTTTGATATAGTAAGTGAGATGGAGGATGCCATTTCACTTGGCGTTGGCGAGCCTGATTTTGATACTCCCTGGCATATAAGAGAGGAAGGCATATATTCGCTGGAACAGGGGCGTACATTCTATACGTCCAATTCAGGCCTTAAGGAACTTAAGGAAGAGATATGCAAATATCTTAGGAAAACACAGAATATAAAATATAATGAGCAGGAGGTTTTCATAACCGTAGGAGGAAGCGAAGCCATTGATATTGCGTTCAGGGCGATGCTTGATCCCGGCGATGAAGTGCTTATTCCACAGCCGAGTTACGTCTCGTATGAGCCGTGTACCATTCTGGCGGGAGGTAAGCCGGTTATAATTGAGCTTAAGGAAGAGAACGAATTCAGGCTTACGAAGGAGGAGCTTATTGACGCCATAACTGACAGAACAAAGATACTGGTTCTTCCGTTTCCTAATAATCCGACCGGCGCAATAATGGAAGAGTCGGATCTTCTTGAGATAGCAGATGTTATCAGGGAAAAAGATATATATGTTATGTCGGATGAGATATATGCGGAGCTTACATATTCGGGAAAACATGTATCCATTGCTTCGCTTCCGGGAATGAAGGAAAGAACAATTCTTATAAATGGATTCTCGAAGGCGTATGCCATGACGGGATGGAGGCTCGGATATGTAGCGGCACCGGAGATTATACT
This sequence comes from uncultured Eubacteriales bacterium, assembly GCA_949292725.1. GTDB lineage: Bacteria > Bacillota > Clostridia > Lachnospirales > Lachnospiraceae > V9D3004. The sequence continues at coordinate 3,388 of CASFAQ010000019.1, forward strand.
TGAACAGATGCTTAAGATTCATCAGTTTGCGATAATGTGCGCACCGACTACGAGTCAGTATGCAGCAGTTGAGGCGTTACGTAACGGCGAGGCCGATGTCAGCAGAATGAGAGATTCATATAATAAACGGAGGAGATTTCTTCTTAATGAGCTTGACAAGATGGGGTTTGACTGCTTTACCCCGTATGGTGCTTTTTATGTTTTTCCAAGCATCAGAAAATTCGGGATGACATCGGACGAATTTGCAGAAAGGCTTCTTAAGGAGCAGAAGGTAGCCGTGGTGCCGGGAACAGCGTTTGGGGCCTGCGGAGAGGGTTATCTTAGAATTTCATATGCATATTCCATTGAGAACCTTAAGCTTGCACTTGAGCGAATTGAGGCATTTATCAAAACATTATAGGAAACAGGACAGGTATGAATATTGTACTTTTAGAACCGGAGATACCACAGAATACGGGAAATATAGGACGGACATGTGTTGCAACAGACACATGTCTTCATCTTATAGAGCCGCTGGGCTTTAAAATTAATGAAGAAGCCGTTAGAAGGGCGGGTCTTGATTACTGGCAGGATCTTAAGGTATATACGTATACTTCATATGGGGATTTTCTTAAGAAGAATCCTCGCGCAAATATATACATGGCAACCACTAAAGCTTTGCGGACATACACTGATGTTACATACAGTGCGGATGATTATATTATGTTTGGAAAGGAAAGTGCAGGAATTCCTGAGGAGATTCTTATAGAGAATGAGAAAAACTGTATAAGGATTCCCATGCAGGGAGATACCCGATCACTTAATCTTAGTAACTCCGTCGCTATCATTCTGTACGAAGCGATGAGGCAGAACAGTTTTTTTGGTATGAATACCAAAGGACATCTACATAGACTTGACTGGAAGGGAGAATGAGAATTCTGAGCCAACCTTGGGAGTGCTGGTCACGTTAATGTGTTCGTCATGTGCGGTGATAATTTCCTTAACAATTGAAAGCCCCAGACCAGTACCCTTTTTATCCTTTCCCCTAGAGAGATCTGTTTTATAAAAACGGTCCCATATCTTTGAGAGGCTGTCTTTAGGAATGCCGATGCCCTCATCTTTTACATCTTTTACGGATACGAAGGCGTTATCTCCCTTGATATGGGTCTTTATGTAAATTGATGAGTTGTTATGGCTGAATTTTATGGCGTTATCGGTCAGATTATACAGAACCTGTTCTATCTTATCTTTGTCAGCGTATACAAATATTTCCGGAAGATCAAATGTCAGCTTAATCGTTATGTGTTTTTTTGTACATATTCCTTCGAAGCTTGCAGCCGTCTGTTTGATTACCCTGTTAATATCAAATTCTACCGGATACAGGGACATTCCACGATTATCAAAGCTCTCAAGCGTAAGAAGATTGGTGGTCAGATTCGTAAGACGTTCGGCCTCAAAGCGTATAATCTCAAGATATCTGCTATAATTCTCAGGCTCAATGGTGCCATCAAGCATAGCGTCCGTATATCCCCTGATTGAGGTCAGAGGGGAACGAAAATCATGGGAGACATTTGCAATAAACTCCTTTTGATATGCTTCAAGATTACTGAGGTCTTTTCCCATATATTTAATTGCATCATATATACCGCGAAGTTCATCACGGGATTTAATGGTGTATTCTGATGAATAATCATGGTTGCAAAGATTTCTTGCGGTTTTTAAAATCCTGTTCAGAGGTATTATAACGGACAGATAGATAAATACATATAAAAGCGTAACGGCAAGAAGCAGTGTGCAGACGTAAGGCCAGAGAGCAGAATTGATTTCGTTGGACGTTCTGTTTATACGCTCCATATCCTGTATCACCACAATATATCCCATGGCGGTCATGTCGGAGTTGACCGGGTATGATACGGACATGAATGGTTCGTCAACATATCCTTCCAATGTTACATCTATCAGAAACATCTGAGAAAAAAAATCCGTATTCAGTGAATATGCGGATAAATCACCTCTACCTTCCGAATCATAGATTATCTTGCCTTCAGTATCGGAGGTTATAATCCTGACAGACATATATTTTTTGATTGAATTAAACATGGAGGAAAAATCGGATTTGGTAATAGACTCCTTGCCATCGCTGTTCAATTCTACGGCAATCTGTCTTGCACAGTTATAGAGAATATCCTTATGCTCATTTACCACTTTTGAAGAAATCAGACGAAGTCCTCCCAGGGTCCATCCGAACAGTATCAGAAGAACCGTAATGATGTATAATATGGAAAATTTGATTATCAGTCGCCGACTGCGAAACATCTGCGCCACCTCAGCTATTACATTAAACTTTTTACTTCAAAACGGTATCCGATTCCCCATACCGTAGAAATACTCCAATACGAACAATCCTTTATCTTCTCCCTGAGTCGCTTGATATGTACGTCGACAGTACGTGTATCGACAACATATTCGTATCCCCATATATGATCGAGAAGCTGTTCCCTGTTAAATACCTGATTAGGGTGAGAGGCCAGAAAATAAAGGAGCTCAAGTTCTTTCGGAGGCATATCGACATTCTTGTTCTGATATGTCACACAATAATTGGAAAGATTTATAATAAGATCCGGATAGGACACACATTTTTCGCCTGATGACGCAACCGGTTGAGGCTGTGTTGTCGGAGGGTTATATCTTCTTAGGACAGCCTTTACCCTTGCGACAAGCTCCTTTGAATCAAAGGGCTTTATTATATAATCGTCGGCTCCAAGTTCAAGCCCGAGAACACGGTCGAATACCTCGCCCTTTGCCGATAGCATGATAATGGGAGTTGTGCGTTTTTTTCGTATCTCGCGGCATACGTCATAGCCGTCAACCCCGGGCAGCATCAGATCTAACAGGATTAGGTGCGGATCATAATCTGCAAATTCCTTTAAAGCGGATTCGCCGTCATTTACTATTCTTGTGTCAAAGCATTCCTTTGTAAGATATAGCGATATAAGCTCGGCTATACTTGAGTCGTCATCAACAATGAGTATCCGCTGTTTTTCTACCATCATATATTCCCCCTAACTCTTAAATTCTACTATAGTGACACCCTGATCCCCTTCGCCAAATTCGCCAATACGGTAGGATTTTACGTAGCTTACATGTTTTAGGTGGTCATGGACCGCCCGTCTGAGTGCACCGGTACCCCGTCCGTGTATGACTGTGACCTGTGACAGATGTGAAAGGTATGCATCATCAAGATATTTGTCCAAAAGTGTTATAGCCTCATAGGTCGTTTTGCCGATAAGATTGATCTCTGTGCTTATATCACGCGCTTTTGACAGATTGTAAGAGGAGGAAATCCTGTGTCTGGCAGTCGGTTCTTCCTTCTTAGCTATAAGCGTTAAATCATTTAATGGAACCGAGGATGTAAGTATGCCCATCTGAACCTCAACATTACCTTTTTGATCGGGTGGTGAGATGATGGTGCCATCAAGTCCCAGTGATATGACATGTACGCTGTCGCCGGGTTTTATGCTGTCAACCGATAATTTCTTATGAGGCTTCTTTTTAACGTCTTTTTCGATTAACGCACTGTCTTTATCGCTTATACGCTCTCTTAGTGAAGTGCGGAGCCTCTCCAGTTCTGATGCGGAGCTACTGCTTTGTATAAGCATGTTATATTTTTTGACGGTAGAATCTGCATAATCCTTTGCTTCCTGTAAGATATTCCGCGCCTGCTCATTGGCACGTCTTAATATCTTATCCTTTGCCTTATCGATTCTGTCGTTTTTATCTTTCAGCCGTTTTCTTAATCTGTCTGCCTCTTCATGAGCCTTGGTTATCTGGGCCTTTTTCTTCTCGATATCCATCCTTGCCGATTCGATATCTCCAAGAACGTCCTCGAAGCTTCTGTTATCGTTATCTATTAGATCCTTTGCCGCATCGATTATATGCATGGGCAGACCAAGCCTCTTTGAGATGGCAAAAGCATTACTTTTGCCGGGAATGCCTATTAAAAGTCTGTATGTCGGCCTTAAGGTCTGAACGTCAAATTCGCAGCAGGCGTTCTGTACGCCCTTTGTGTCTATTGCATATAGTTTAAGTTCACTGTAATGGGTCGTTGCAAAGACCGTGACATTTCTTCTGAGCAGATTATCAAGTATCGATATGGCAAGTGCTGAACCCTCCTCAGGGTCAGTTCCGGTACAGAGCTCATCAAATAGAACCAGCGACCGGGAATCCGCTTTTTTAAGTATATATATTATATTGGTCATATGTGATGAAAATGTGCTCAAACTTTGTTCAATGCTCTGCTCATCGCCTATATCTGCATATATTTCATTGAATACGGAAAGAGAGGAGTTATCCCCGGCAGGGATATGAAGCCCTGCCTGTCCCATCAGCGTAAATAGACCTACGGTCTTTAGCGTTACGGTCTTACCACCGGTATTCGGACCGGTTATGATAAGATGTCTGAAACTCTCTCCCGCGTACACGTCTATCGGCACGACGTCAGCAGATGATATGAGAGGATGTCTGGCCTTCTTCAGATTGATAAGACCTCTGGTATTGAACAGAGGCCTGCTAGCCTTCATTGCACGTGCAAGTTTTGCGCGTGCAAATATATAATCCAGATTTGTAAGAGTCTTATAATCAGAGATAATATCCTCACATTCACCGGCCGCCATAGCGCTGAGCTCTGAAAGTATACGCTCTATTTCTTCATTTTCCCTGCTCTCGAGTGCCCTTAATTCGTTATTAAGCTTCACAACGGACATTGGTTCGATAAAAAGTGTTGAGCCCGCCTTTGACTGGTCGTGAATCATTCCGGGAAACATGGAACGGGCTTCCTGACGCACGGGCAGACAGTAACGTCCGTTTCGCATGGTTATAAGGGCATCCTGTAAAAGATTGCGTGAGGAGTTAAGTATCTGATTCAACTGGTCGTGTATGCGTATATTGGCATTTTTGATACTTCGGCGTATGTCCTTTAGCGCACTGCTTGCATCATCACTTATCTCTTCCTCAGAAAGTATGCACCGCGTTATATCCCTGTGCAGATGCGTAAGCGGAACAAGTGAATCAAACAGTGGGCTTAGATTGTCATTAAAGTCCTTATTATAGGCAATGCAATCGGCTGAGCATCCAAGTACTCCGGCAATGCCCAAAAGTTCCGGAGCCCCAAGCACCGCACCTGCCTGAAGGCGCGCAAACGAAGCGGATATATCCTTAACGGATGCAAGATAAGGAGCCCCCTTTCTGTAAATCCTTGTGAGAGCATCCGATGTAAGAGTCTGTGCATTCTCTATGTCGGACAGGGACGTCATGGGCAGAAGCCTCCTGCACATATCCTTTCCGGGCGAGGATTCCGCAAACGAGACAAGCCTGTCAATTATTTTATTATATTCAAGAGTATCAAGAACTTTTTTGTTCATATTATTTTCCCCCAAAACTATCTTAATTATAGAGTATAAGCATAAATGATGCAATGAAATTAACGCCTTTATAAAAAAACATTCATTGTTTATTCATAAGTGGGTTATATAGTATAATGTGGAGTAAAATCATACTATACAATAAGTCGGAGGAAATATATGTCGGACGAAGGCTATAAGTTTATAGAGGAACAGGTTAAACACAAAAAACCCAATAAATTATATAAATATATTAAAAGGCTGGCGCTGATTGCAGCGGGGGCAGCAGTGTTTGGTATGGTGGCGGCAGTTTTTTTTAATCTTACCGGACATTTGCTGGGAGATGATGATAAGGGTACCGGAAGCTCGGATGAGACGCAGATCTATGTTCAGACGCCGGATGAAACGCCCGAGCCCGGTACCACGGCAGATCCTGACGCAGATGAAGAATCGCAGGAGGACGGAAGAACCCTTTATATGGAAAAATATAAGAACATTGCCATGTTTTGTAAAAGCTACGAGAATATGATAGTTACCGTATCAGAACAGGTAGAGGAGTATGATTATTTTTCCAATCCGGTTACGGAGACCTCGTTAAGAAGCGGGCTTATTATCAAAAAAAGTCCTGAGAGAATATATATACTTACGACCGGACAACTTGACATGCAGAATGAATACAGGATATATATAGGAGATAATGTGGAGCTTAAGGCCGTTCAGGAAGATGCGGATGCTAATACCGGACTTTTGGTGCTCTCGGCAGATATATCGGGGCTTGGAAGCAATGTGAAGGATGCGATGAGAGAAGCGGTCATTAACAGTGATATTCCCATCAGTATAGGGGATACGGTGTATGCAATCGGCAATCCAAGAGAAGATATGTATTCGATATCCTACGGATATGTGTGTTCCAATGCAAGGGATAATTATATGGCGGATGGATACATGGCGTCCTATAAGACAGATATGGATGTATCTGATAACAGTCTGGGATTTGTCATCAATACCGATGGAGTTGTAATAGGTATAGTATCGGACAGATTTGGACAAACCTATACTGACAAAGGAACACTTTTCGGTATAGCGGAACTTCGTAAAACCATAGAGATGCTTATGAACAGCAGGGACAGGGTGTATGCCGGAATAACTGCGCATGACGTAAATGAAGAGTATCTTAAGCTTTACGGACTTGAGAATGGAATATATGTAGCGGATATTGCCGTATCTTCTCCGGCGCTTGAGGCAGACGTCTCCATAGGAGACGTTATTATATCCATTGATGGTAAACCAATACGCTCTGTAAAGGAGTATGTAGATATATTATCAGAATATAACGTGGGAGACAGTATCAGTATAGAGCGTTACAGGGAACGCGCCCGCAACCATAAGATAAAGACAGTAAGCCTTGTACTTGGAAAAACTGAATGACTGTGCTATTATAAAAGCGCAAAAACGAAATCAGGCGACTGCGCTATTAATGGGAGGTTTATCATTCATGAAATACATCAAGGAATACAGGGAGGGCGATTATTGTAAAGGTATATATCTTTGCAGTGTAAAGCAGGTTCTTACGGCAAAGACAGGAAAAACGTATTATTCCCTTACATTGCAGGATAAAACCGGAACAGTGGATGCGAAGGTCTTTGATCTTAACAGTGGCATCGATGAATTTGATGCAATGGATTATATAGATGTGACAGGACAGGTGTCAAATTTTCAGGGAAATATTCAATGGAAGCTTTCGCGTATAAGAAAATGTGACAGTGACGAATACAATGTCGAAGATTATATGATGACTTCAAAATACAACAGAGAAGAAATGTATGCTGAGCTTATGAGACTTATGTCCTGCGTTAAGAATACCTATCTTAGAAAATTAATCGACATGTATTTTAAAGAGGATGCGGCATTTGTACAGAAATTCAAGAATCATTCCGCAGCTAAGAGTGTTCACCATGGATTCATAGGAGGACTTTTACAGCATACGCTGTATGTTGTCCGTATGTGTAATTATCTTGGCGACAATTACGACGTTTTAGATAAGGAGCTTCTTATGACGGCGGCATTATTCCATGATGTGGGAAAGATGAATGAGCTTGCGCAGTTTCCGGCAAGCGATTATACGGATGAGGGTCAGCTTCTCGGGCATATATTTATCGGAGCAGAGATGCTTCGCGCTTCAATAAGAGCCATACCGCTTTTTCCGGCAAGACTTGCCGACGAACTTATACATTGTATTCTTGCCCATCACGGAGAACTTGAATTTGGTTCGCCTAAGAAACCGGCTATTGCTGAGGCGCTTGCGCTTAATATGGCAGATAATACTGATGCAAAACTCCAGATATTTACGGAAGTATTTGATTCGGCCGGTGAGAAAATGGACTGGCTTGGGTTTAACAGAATGATTGACTCGAACATCAGACAGACATATGGCACCAGGTATAACAGGTAACGGAGGTGCGGTATGCCTTTTAAAAAGAATGATGAGATAGAACTGGTTATTGATGATCTGGGAGTGTCAGGCGAGGGTATCGGGCATGTAGACGGTTATGCTGTATTTGTCAAATGCGCAATTCCGGGAGAACGTATACGTGCGCGGATTATGAAAGTAAAGAAGAGTTATGCATACGCAAAACTCATTAGTATAATTCAGGCGTCACCTGACAGGGTGGATGCAAAATGCAAAAATGCAGGGCGCTGCGGAGGATGCACTCTTATGCATATATCCTATGAGCGCCAGCTTTTGTATAAAGAAGAAAAAGTAAAGAACTGTCTTGTGAGAATCGGTGGATTCGACCGTGATCATATTGATGCCGTTACAGAGCCGATAATCGGTATGGATAATCCTTTTCATTATCGAAACAAGGCTCAGTTTCCGGTATCGTATGACAGAAACGGCGACGTAAAGATAGGCTTCTATGCAGAGCACTCGCATAATGTAATAGATACGGATAATTGTATCATCCAGTCTGATATATCTAACGGCATAGCTCAAACTGTTCGATTCTGGATCAATCAGTGTAATATAGAACCATATAACGAATCAGAGCACAGAGGCGACATACGCCATATAATAACCCGTATAGGATACCATACGGGTCAGATAATGGTGTGTCTTGTAGTGACAAGAAAGAATATTCCCAATCTTAACAGGCTTGTGGACAGCCTTAAAAAAATCCCTGATATGACAAGCATCTGCCTGAACATCAATGACAAAAAGACGAACAGGATAATGGGTGATAAAGTCATCACCCTTTTTGGTCCCGGATACATAGAAGACACGATAGGCAGCATACGTTTTCGCATATCCCCGCTTTCTTTCTATCAGGTTAATCCCATACAGACTGAGAAGCTGTACGCCACTGCCTCCCGGTACGCAGAATTGACTGGAGATGAAACAGTATGGGATATGTACTGCGGAATAGGAACCATAAGCCTCTTTGTCGCAAAAAAGGCGGGAAGAGTGCTTGGAGTCGAAATTGTGCCTGATGCAATAAAGGATGCAAAAATAAATGCAGAAATTAACGGGGTGAATAATGCAACATTTTTGTGCGGCATGGCAGAGGAGATAGCAGACGAGGTTATACATAATGCTGAATTATCGGAATTTGCACATCCTTCCGTAGTTATTGTGGATCCTCCGAGAAAGGGATGCGATAAGGCTCTTATCGACACGATTATAAGGGTATCGCCACAAAAGATAGTTTATATCAGCTGTGATCCGGCAACGCTTGCCAGGGATCTTATGTTGTTGAGTGAGGGAGGCTATGAGCTCAGAAAGGTGCGTGCATGTGACATGTTCGGAATGACCGGGCATGTGGAGACGGTAGTTCTCTTGTCCCAATAAAAACCGGATGATTATGTTGAGGTGGAGTTAGAACTGGATGAGCTTGATGTGACGAGTGCAGAGAGCAAGGCGACTTATGCGGAGATTAAGGATGCGCTTAAGCATTTTGGTATGATTTAGTGAGGTGAGTACATGGCATTAAACTATACGGTATATCAATATGATGGCAGAAGGAATGCAGTTGTTATGACAGATATGGATGGCAAGCGACTTGTAATTGACTGTGATAAGGCAGAGGAGCAGGTTGTATTTGATGAGCCGGAGGATGCAGTAATCCTTGCCAGACTTGCAAGGAAAGAGCCTGCAAGTTATGTAAGTATTGCAATGCGTCCGGGCGGATTGCAGGATTATGTGGATGTGTGGAATGAGTTGAATTAGAATAATGATAGAAGTGTCGGTTGGAGAAATCTAACCGGCATTTTCTATGGGAATATTATTGGACAGGTGGGTTCGATATAATGAAAATATGGTGATCACTTGATTTGTACAAAGTGCAAGTTGGGTGATTTTTATAAAAAACTGTATATAATAGAAAGCAGCAAAGATGACAGAGTTTTCAGATAGAGTAGTGTCAATAGGTAGTGAGAAGATTTTACCGGTTGCTGCTATTTATGGCGCAAATGCAGAGTCCAGTTTTGAAGTATATTTTACATTGCCGGGAGATAAGGCGGAAAAGACATATAATTACGGATTCTGCATAGACAAAGAAGGTGTAACAGAAGAATGGTTAAATTCTAAGGCAAAGACTGCAAGAAAGTACAGTCCGGTTTTTTATCGTAATGCAGATGAATTAGATTTGTCCGGTTTTCCGAAAAGCAGCAGGGATAATATTCAGGTGGCATTGGAAAAGCAGGTGCTTATTATCTCTTTGGGAGCAAAGCTGAAGATTGGTAAGTGCAAGGATATCAGAGATTGGTTTCTTGCAAATGCGTTTGCTAATTTTGCAGATTCCGTTACAAATTATTTCATGTATCGTAGATTGCCTAAGGGGTTTGTGAGCGATAAAAGTGTTCAGCAGAAGGTTGTAGAATATTTTGCATCCTTTGATGAACATATTAAGGATTTCAGAATAGAAAAGATGCCTCAAGAGGGAGATTCCAAGGAAGAAAAGTATAAAATTGATGCGCTTCATAAGATGATGGGTTCAGATGAATTGGCAGAGATTCCACTGGAGTTGGAATCAGCAGGCACATTGAAGATGTTTGCGTTGTATCCGGAATTGCAGGAAGTATTGGAGAAGGGCAGTGTGTTTTTCATTGATGAATTAAATGCTCGTTTGCATCCGTTACTTGTAAGAAACTTCTTGCTTACATTCTTGAATCCGGAAATTAACACTAACCACGCTCTGCTTGTATTTACAACTCACGATACATGGCAGTTGTCTAATCAGCTATTGCGCCGTGATGAGATTTGGTTTGTGGAGAAGGATGAAGAGGGTGTTTCAACACTGTACTCACTGGCAGATTTCGTAGACGAGGATGGTACTCGCATCCGTAAGGATGAAAGCTATGAGAAGAATTATCTGATAGGAAAGTATGGTGCGATTCCTACCTTGAAGAGTATTGATATTTTTAAGGAGGATTAGAATGGCGAGAAAAGACAGAACAGGTAACAGAAAAACTCGCGAACAGAGAAAGCAATTCAAGGTGCCTGAATTAGGTTACTATTTGATTGTTAAAGATACAGAAGCTACAGAGCGTTGTTTCTTCACCGATGAGCAAATGTATGGAAAACTCTGCAAAGCCGGTGACGAGGAAAAGGCAATTAAGATAGCACAGCAGAAGCTGGAGCAGTGTAAAAGAAAATGTAAATAGTGGAGGTTGTCTATATATTTTATGTGTTATAGTAGCAGCGATTATTGTCCTGAGATGAGGATTTTATTGAGGGAGCTTATCAATGAAGAAAATCACATTGGTACGAATATTAATCAGATTGTACATAATAATAATTCCGGTTTATATTCAGAGACAGATAAGGAACAGTTGGTGGCATATATGAGAAAGCTGAATGTAGAAGTGAATAAGGTTTACGAGGTGATAAGTGACGGGAAGTCTGGAAATGTGTAAGCGGAATTATTCTGAAACGATTTGAGAAGGCGGCATAAGAATTACCGGCATCCTGCGAGAGTGGGATGTGATACATACGAAAGAGCGTTTAAAAAATACGTAAAAACTGGAAAACACTTGAAAACATATGAAGGTTATGAAAACAGCGAAGCCTTTGATATGGGCAAAACTTCGATGAATTATGATGGTGTGGATATTGTGATTTATGATAAAGAGCGTCTTCTTGTGAAACTGATACGGAATAAAAGAAAATTTTCTTTTGATTTGTACAAAGAATTAATTGCAAGTTATAGAAAGATTGTTCATGAACTGGATATGACTTTAGTTGCAGAATATGCGTATGAATTACCAAAGTCAAACATGGTAATGGAGACACTTAGATTGGAGGTTTTATGATGATAAATATACAGAAGCTTATTGAAGAAGCAAATGAAAATGGTTATCCCGGAGATAAGGCATCTGCGAAAGTATGTCAGGATATTGTGTTAAAAGCATTATCGATTGGCCCATTAAGTAGAAATGTTACGATTAAAGGTGGAGTGGTTATGCGTAGTAAGACAAACAATGTCAGAAGAGCTACGCAGGATTTGGATATTGATTTTATTAAGTATCCGTTGGCAGATGAGTCGATAGATGCGTTTATAGGCAAGCTGAATTGTCTTGATGGAATTAAGATTAGCAGGTTGGGTAAGATTGAAGAGTTGAAACAACAGGATTATAGCGGAAAGCAAGTATTTATCTTGATTGAAGATGCAGAAGGAAATCAGATTAGAAGCAAGATTGATTTAGGAGTACATAATCGATTTGAACTGGAGCAGGAAGAGTATTGCTTTGATATTGCATATGATGATGAAGGAAAATACCGGGAATGATATTGTCAGGAGATTAAAAATCGCTTTTAGTGATAAGAGTTATATTCATAGACTTGATACTTCAGATAAGAGATGGATTGATGAAGAAATTGATATTGTGACGGAGAGAATTTTGGAGTTTATGGCTAAAATTTGATAAATTGGTGCAATAGGGTAAAACTCGGTAGAAATTATACTTTTACCGAGGGTTATCGCAGTCGCGTTTATGGTTGTTTTTTCTAAAATAATGTGTTATCCTTGCAGTGAGAGAGGAGAAGATATGATTATGATAATAGCAGGTATAATTGGTATTGCGATTATTGTGGCGGTTATTGCAGCAATAGCTACGGTTGTTTCCATATCGGGTGTTGTAGCGAGAGAGGATGAAGAATAGAGTTCTGTACTTATATGAATTATAAGGAACTTGCAACATTCTTTGGATTGTGTAATGTGATATACGCAGAAGAGAGATTAGAGGGAATGCAGATATAATGATAATAATATCCGCATTCCTTTTAAGATGCAATAATATGATATAAATGCCTGTGTTGCTTGACAGAAACGGACAAAAACGATAGAATTTAACTATCTGTGTAGATATCAGGTGATTATATTATAAGAAGAAGGAGGAGGAGGTAATTTACATGAGATGCGCAAAGAAGTGTATCGGGATTTTGTTGGTTGCAGCATTAGCGCTGCCGGTGATGATGCCGAATGATGCGTATGCGGCAAAAAAACCGAAGCTCTCAAAGAAAAAGGTGGAGCTTGACATTGGGGCTAAGGTTAAGGTAAAGGTAAAGAACGCAAAGGGATATAAGCTTACGGTGAAATCGAAGAAGAAAAAGGTTGCAACCGTATCAAAGAAAGGTAAGGCTGCTTTTGTGGTTAAAGGTAAGAAGGCAGGTAAGGCAAAGGTAGTATGCACGTTAAAAAAGGCTGGTAAAAAGGTGAAATTAAAGTGCAACGTAAAGGTACTTAAGAAGACGATTGATGTGGTTACGGGTACAAGCGTGCCTAATATAACCAGCGTGCCGGTGGTATGGCAGACCGCAGTACCTACCGCAACGCCGGAACCGACGGTTGCACCATTTCCGGCGCTTGACACGTACTCCGATCTGCCATACGGATATGCGGATACCAATGAAAGAGTTACAATGGTAAGCAAGGACGAGGTGACTTACGGAACAGGCGGAGTGGCGCAGGTATATCTTCCTGCTGATTACTCGGCGGACAAAAAGTATCCGGTATTATATCTTTTCCATGATACAGCTGATTCGGAGACTGCATGGGAGGATATGGCGGCAGATATTATCATGTCCAATGCAATGGCATTTAAGAGAGCTGAAGAGATGATCGTGGTTATGCCGGTTGTTACGGGCGATAATGACGAAGAGGTGATAGCAAGCTTTAGTAATGAGATAATGCCTGCCGTTGAGGCTAAGTATTCTGTGGCGGTGGGGCGTCACAATAATGCTGTCGGCGGTTATGGAACCGGTGGGCGCATAGCGCTTGGAATTGGTATGAAGCTTACGGACAAGGTTGCATATACGGGAGCACTGGCTCCGGTTGAGGGAGCGCTTGAATCGGTTGGAGAGGCCAACTTTAACATTCCTGATGAGTATAAGGAAACTTCGTTCGTTATGATACAGAAGGGAAGCAGTGATGATGTAGCGGGTAATGCTCCCGGAGATTATCAGAACGCCTTATCCGGAAATGGAACGGAATGTCTCTATCTTGAGATGGATGGAGCGCATGACAGCGAATTATTCAAGGCGGGATTGTACAATTTTGTAAGACGTCTGTTTAAGGAAGAAGGCGGAAGCATATCAAACGGATTTGTTACAAAGGTACCATCAAGTGTGGATAATGGATATGCCACAAATAAAGGTACAATTGAAGTCATCGAGTATGATACGGAGACATACGACCCGGGAAGATCTGAAAAGATCCGTAAATGGGCCAATGTATTCCTTCCATATGACTATGATCCGAATAAGCAGTATAATGTTTTATACCTGATGCATGGCGGTGGAGAGAATGCGGATACATGGATTAAGGGTGATGATATTTATGGTGATTATACTCACAATCAGAACATGATCAATCTGTTGTTTGAGCAGGGATATTGCGAGCCGTGTATAATAGTTAATCCTACATTCTATCGTCCTGAGGGAGCTCCTGAGCCGGATGATGCATTTGACCTTACTATATTGTTCCAGTATGAGCTTCGTAACGATCTCATTCCTGCCGTAGAATCCAAGTACTCTACATACGCAAACGGGGATGTTTCCATAGAGAATCTGAAAGCAACACGTATGCATCGTGGTTTTGCGGGATTGTCCATGGGATCCAATACAACATACCAGTCAGCTTTCTATGGAAATTATGATCTCTTTGCATGGTTTGCTCCGTATTCGGGATACTTCAGTGTTGAAGAAGGAGAGGATGCCGAGGCAGACAAATTCAATAAGGTTATTGAGGAGGGCGAGACAAACGGTATGCCGCTCGGATTCTTCTACTGCGGTAACGGTGATGCTGACTTTGCTCTGTCAGGACAGTTAGAGGTTATGGAAAGAGCTCTTATCAAGTCAGATGTTCTGGTTCCGGGACAGAATTTTGAATTCATTATGATACCTGGTGGGGAACATAATATGTGGCAGTGGCACATACACCTTTATAATACATTAAAAATATTCTTTACAAAGGAATAATAAAGTAGATTAGGAGAAAAGAAGATGAATGATACTTTGGAAATACTTATAGCAATGATTATTTACATGGCTATAGTAATCGGTATAGGACTTGTCTATGCAAAACGCGCAAATGCAAGTTCTGAGAACTATTTTCTTGGCGGGCGTTCACTCGGCCCATGGGTTACGGCAATGAGTGCGGAAGCATCCGATATGAGCGGCTGGCTTCTTATGGGTCTGCCGGGAGTTGCGTACTGGTGCGGTCTTGCAGATGCGTTCTGGACAGCTTTGGGACTTGCGGTTGGAACATATTTTAACTGGCTTATCGTATCAAAACGTCTGCGCAGATACAGTGTAAGAGCCAATAATTCCATTACTCTCCCAGAGTTCTTCTCCAATCGTTTTCGTGAGAAAAATAAGGTTATCAGCTCCCTTGCGGCGCTGTTTATACTTATATTCTTCGCGGTATATGCGGCAAGCTGCTTTGTAACATGCGGTAAGCTTTTCTCGACACTGTTCGGTGCACCGTATGTAATCATGATGATTGTCGGTGCGGTATTTGTGCTTACATATACTATACTGGGAGGATTTCTTGCAGAGAGCGCATCGGATTTCATGCAGGGCGTGGTTATGTTTGTCGCACTGGTTGTTATAGTTATAGTAGGTACAGTCAATGCGGGTGGACTTGGTGCGGTTATTGATAATGCGCAGTCCATACCGGGATTTGCAGAGTTCTTTGGTATTGCAGCGCCGACTGTGGATGCTTCCGGTGTTCAGGCTGTTGTGGATAATGTGCCGCAGTTTGGTCCGGCACAGGAGTACAGAATTCTCAGGATATGCTCCATGTTAGCATGGGGTCTCGGATACTTTGGTATGCCTCAGGTACTTCTTCGTTTCATGGCTATCCGTAAGGAGGATGAGCTTAAGCTCTCAAGAAGAGTGGCCATGATATGGGTAGTTATCTCTCTTGGAGTTGCGGTGTTTATCGGAATTGCAGGAAGGGCATTATTCCCTGTGGAGCATCTTACGGCAACATCAGCTGAGAATATATTTATTACGATATCAACAAGTTTCCTGCCTCCTATTCTTGCGGGATTTGTTATGGCAGGTATTCTTGCGGCAACTATCAGTTCTTCCGATTCGTATCTTCTTATCGCGGCATCGGCATTTGCAAAGAACATATATCAGGGAGTTGCTCATAAGAAGGCAAGCGATAAGCAGGTTATGATTGTGTCAAGAATCACATTGCTGGTACTTGCGGTGGTAGCTATTATAATCGCCACTGATGAGAACAGCGTAATATTTAGAATCGTATCATTTGCATGGGCGGGCTTTGGCGCAACCTTCGGACCTATTATGTTGTTCTCGCTGTTCTGGAAACGCACGACAAGAGCTGGTGCGATTGCCGGTATGGTAGGCGGCGCAGCCATGGTATTTATATGGAAGCTTGTGCTTAGCCGTCTTGGAGGAATGTTCGGTATATATGAGCTTCTTCCGGCGTTCATCTTCTCGGCAATCTGTATCGTAGTAGTATCACTTCTTTCGCCTAAGCCTTCGAAAGAAATTGAAGAAGACTTTGAAGCAGTAAAGGCGGGTACAGTATAGATTTATACGGATACATAATTCGTAAGATAATTTATAAAGAAGCAGAGGCCGTATATCAGGGTTTCTGCTTCTTTCACCTGTAGTATTCAGGTGATGTCTGGAAAGGGATGTATATTTATATGGCAGAAGAAATAAAGAATGCAGATGAGCGTATGGCAACGGATGGCATATGGGGGCTTATGTTCAGGATGGCACTGCCGTCAATCATTGCACAGATAATCAATATTCTGTATAACATTGTTGACAGGATGTATATCGGACATATTCCGGAAGCCGGTTCCACGGCGCTTACAGGAGTTGGCGTAACTTTTGCGATCATTACATTTGTGTCGGCGTTCTCGGCATTTGTCGGAAGCGGGGGTGCGCCACTTGCCGCCATATCCATGGGCAAGAAGGACAGGCAGAATGCGGAGAGGATACTTGGTAACGGAGTATGTCTTCTTATCATCTTTACATGTATTATAATGACTTTTTTTTATATGTGCGAGAAGCCGTTTTTGTACATGTTTGGTGCAAGCGACGCCACTTATCCGTATGCCTCCGAGTACATTAGGATATACCTTGTGGGAACCATATTTGTTCAACTGGCTCTGGGTCTTAACCCATATATAATCTGTCAGGGCAGGGCAAAGACAGCCATGCTCTCGGTACTTGTCGGGGCTGTCACAAATATAATCCTGGATCCGATATTCATATTTGTATTTGACATGGGAGTACGCGGAGCCGCGCTTGCTACGGTAATATCACAGTTTTTAAGCGCCATATGGGTTGTTACGTTCCTGGCAAGCGGCAAATCGTCAATACGTATACGACCGGAAAATATAAGGTTAAGAGCGGATGTTACAAAGCAGATATTTGCACTCGGACTATCACCGTTTATAATGAGCGCAACAGAATGCCTTATATCTCTTGTGCTAAACAGGGGTCTCCAAAAATATGGCGGAGATATATATGTGGGAACGCTTACCATAATGCAATCCGTCATGATGTTCATATTTGCACCCGTACAGGGATTCACACAGGGTGTACAGCCGATATTAAGCTACAATTTTGGCGCAGGTCTCTTTGTACGTGTGAAAAAGGCATATAGGAGGCTTATCGGGATAAGTATGCTGTTTACCTGCGTGATGACATTGACAACGATGCTGTTTCCGACATTCTATGCATCCATGTTCACAGAGGATGTAGAGGTCATAAGTCTTGTCGGGGAGTGCATGCCGGTATTTATGTCGGGTATGCTTATATTTGGAATACAGAGCGGAGTACAGCCGACCTTTATCAGCATGGGACAGGCAAAATTATCAATATTCATAGCGGTGCTGAGAAAACTTATTCTGCTTATCCCGCTGGCAATTATACTTCCGCACTTTTTCGGAGTTATGGGAATCTATTATGCCGAGCCGATATCCGATGTTATTTCGGCATCGACGGCTGCAGCATTATTTGCGCTTAATATCAAGAAAATGATGACAAAGGAATATCTGCAATCCTTATAATCCGGGTATAATAGATAATAAAATCAGAGGAATAGAGAGGTATCTAGAGTAATATGATTGGAAATAATGTGAATGAAAATAATCTGACCGAGAGGTTTGAATTCAGGGATATTAAAGAATGTGAGGCGGACCAGGCGGTTCTAATCGAGCAGACATGCTTTCCGCCAAATGAAGCCTGTTCGAAGAAGAGTATGAAAGAGCGTATAGCTGCCGCGCCCGGACTTTTTTTGGTTGCGGTGGATACAAATACCGGTAAAATAGCAGGTTTCTTAAATGGAATTGCTACGGATGAGAGCTCATTCAGGGACGAATTCTTCACGGATGCAGCCCTTCATAATCCGGATGGCAGAAATGTTATGCTGTTAGGACTTGATGTGTTGCCGCAATATCGCAATCAGGGTCTTGCAAAAGGACTTGTGAGCCAATACTTTAAAAGGGAAGGTAAGAGGGGGCGTAGTATGCTCATCCTTACATGTCTTGAATCAAAGGTTATGATGTACAAAAAGATGGGATTTAAGGATGAAGGGATTGCCAATTCCACATGGGGTGGAGAAGAATGGCATGAAATGAGCCTGAGTATAGATTAATCAGGGCTGCCGCAGAATTTACCTGTAAAACAGGCGCCTTATGATTCTTTCAAGTAATGCAACAGCATTATAAACAGTTGATAAATAGTGAATGTTCTTTACTGAAACTTTCGAAAAGAATCTCTCTCTCATTATCGGCCTTGAAGCAGGATGGAGTATGGAGGGATTATATTTGATAATGTCGTTTCCATTCACTTCTTTAAAATTAGTATTTTGGCTGATTGCATTCCATAAGGATAGTCCTTTTTTGCTGTGTATATATATCAAAGAAGTGCCTTTATCATCATCCATTTCGGGATATAGCCTATCTACTCCCCAAAAGTCTCCAAGCGTAATGTCCGAAATATTTTTGAGATTTTTATATCGGCAAGAATAACAACTTGGACGAAGGATGATATTTTTGAGAAAAATCTGCAGATAAGGATCTTTCTTGTGAGGTTTATTATAAACATTTCCGTTGCCAAATTTGATGTAGATGTGGTAGTTTTTCCAACTATACTTTTTGAAACGAAAATTAACCTCTGTTATATCTTTAGAGTAAGTTTCAAATAGTCGGTTCTTATATGTATTCCATATGCCGGGAGATGGTACGCCGTGACATATAATATCCTGGCATATGAGCCTGTCATAATCTTTTTTAAGATATGATTTTAGACCGGATATCTGACATGGGGTGCCGGTATACATAACCCATCTGCCTTCGTTGAGATAATTTTTAACAGCGACAAATGTATTAGATGTATCACTTTGGACGTACTTGGAGGAACATAATTTTTGTATTTCCATCGGATTCTTTGCAATTGTATGTATTACGTTCATATTATTATCAAATGCCGCGCCAAAAACTACGCCGCCATTTTTTATTATATGCTGCGCAATAAGCGTAAATATACCGCCCGATGAGGAATTTGACCGCACAGTAGTGTTCTTATTATAAGCAGCAAATACCAGGGAATCTTCTGTCTGATTGTATGTTTCATTATGGTTTATATTAAGAGCGGGGCATACATTTACACAACTATTACATTCCACGCAATCTCTTTCGTTGATAACAGGATAGGGGAATCCCTCGTTATCATATTTCATATCAATACATGATTGTGGACAGATGTTATAACAGGCACCGCAACCGCTACATACTTCTTTTTGGGCAAGTTTAATCATAACTAAAACCTCCTGATAATATGTTTTAATGGTCTTGTTATAAGTTTCTTTTCATCATTGTTCATGCTTAGAAACCATACGGATGTACAGTAACAAGAAGTATACAGTACAATGCCGCATAAGAATCTTGTAATACTTGTCATTTTAAAAAAGTATATAATAAATACTCCCGATATTACCGGGAATATGAGTCCTTTGGACATATGTATAAGATTTTTCCAAAAAGTGATTATATCTAGATTGCATTTTTTATGATAATAAATGTTCATAATAAATCCATTTGCAACTATAAGTGAAACAGCCGTACCAAAGGCGCTTCCGACGGCTCCGTATTTTTGACACAGAAAAATTGACAGGATTAGGTTGATAAGAGCCATCGCCAAATATACATAACTTCTGAAATGGTGGAGGTTTTGGGCGCGTTGAATCTCAATTCCCAAATTCTGAACAAGAGTAATTGAAGCCGGGAACACAAGAAGCAGAGTGACAAAGTACGCATTGTCATATTCATTGCCCGCCCAGTATTTGGTGATAAATATTTTTCCGAAAAAAAGAATTCCGGTAGAAGCCAGTCCAAGTATAAGAAATTGGATTCTGCCTACTTTTATGAACAGGTCGGTCAGAAGTTTTTTCATATTAGTTGAATTATGGTGTGTTTCGGCTACCAGTTTGTGTATCCTGGGTGTGAATACGCCAGATATAGAGACAGAAATGAGCTGATAATACGAGTACAGGGTATATCCTGCGGAATATACAGCGACCTCTGCGGTTCCCTTAAATCTGCCCAACAGTAATTTGTCTATATTCCAGTTGATTTGATCGATTATGAGGTTGATAGCTATAAATATTGTGTATGAAAACAGACTTTTAAAAATAGACTTTTTAAAGCCCTTAAAGTAGAATTTTTGGCTTAAAAAACAAAAAACGTAGAATATATAAATTATGTCAGTAAAAATCGCAGTAAACAAGGATACCAGAACCATTGCAACTGAATCAAAACCCATTAGAAGGAGTGGCAGAGTAATAAAAGGTCCGAAAATATTATTTATTATTTCAAGAAGTTTAAGAATGACATACTTTTCGTGAGCTGATATTATACTGGTAAATGCACTCATGGGAAAAGTGATGGCCAGATTGACCGACATTAGGAGCAGGAGTATACGCGCTTTGGAGTATTCTGCAGGGGTGAGACCGCTGCTAAATACCAGTTCAAGGTTACGGCTTAAGAAAAGTCCGCATAAAAAGGCGATGCAACCTATTGTAGTAAATATAATAATAAACAGACCGTTCAGTCTATATATGGAATCGTAGTCCTCTTTCTGGCGATACCGAGTATAAAACCTGATATATCCACTGCTTAACCCAAGATTAAGTACGGAGAGCATGGATATAGTTGAAGCGATGGTGTTGTATAAGCCATACTCGCTTTTGCCAAGCTCACGTATCATAACAGGCGTATAGAATAAAACTATAAAGGACCCAAGTGTCATTTGAAAAAATGATAAAAAGGAGCCTGCTTTAAGTTGATTAATATTGGATAGATTTTTTTTAAAAAACATTTGTATCATCCTTTTTGGTGTTTAATTGCCTTGGCAATAAAAGCATATGACGTTTCCTTCATATATTTTAATCTCTGAGACTCCTCGCTGTAATCAATGGGCGGTAATGCCTCAATGTACGAAAGAAGTTTTTTGTTGTCATCATCGCAAAAACGTTCTGCTTTATCAAACAGAGTAAGAAGACTATATAATCTTGAACTCATTCCCTTTTCCCCATACCGTTCAAAAACAAAGTATTCCCGCTTGAATATATGTGAGAATACAGTTGCGTGGAAACTGTCGGTAAATATATATTTAGCATTTTTAATCAACGAAATAAACTCGTTGGGTGAAATGTCTGACAAACGGATATCTCCGAAATTCCTATCACATCTTCTGTAACTTCCCTGTAAATAAGGTATAACAGCTATGGGAAGCCTATGCTTAACGGAAAATTCCGTACAGATATTGCGGGCGACAGGATCTTCGCCAAGAAAATAACAAAAGATATAAGGTTTGTTGATTATATCACATGAACTGACTTTGTTCCATTCGTCTTCTTCCAGTAAAAGAGTTGGATCCAAAACCCATTCTACAGTTACGGGTGAAAAATCTTTAATTAATGAAACAGCATTCTGCTCTCGCACGGATACGCTTGAATAGCTTTGCAGGCTGTTCTTGAATATGCGTTGCTGTTTGGGGGTCAGGAAGGACTGTGATATACTGGCTGCATAAGATATTTTAAGTGTATCATATGGAACGAAATCCAAAAAATATTCAGGATAGTACCACATTGGATTCCACACCTGATCGCTTCCGGTGATAAAAATATCATATTCATTCAGAGAATCAGTAATGTTTTGTGAAGTATATATTTTACTGCTATGAGGTATAATGCGTTCAAATTCAGAAAACGCCGAGGCTCTTTTTGCTGTATACTGATATACAGAGCTTTTATGAAGCCGGGTGTTTATAAAGGCAGATATAAGCTTAAAACTTTCCTTTGCGAAAACCAATTTTACACCTAGAGGTGAAAAAAATAATTCTTTAAGCTTTTTGGCAATTCCGGGGAAACTATTAAACGCTATCTGTTCAGCCCTGCAATCCGGAAAGTGCGTGTTAAGATATCTGCATAATGCATACGCTTGTAAGAGCCCCCCATAATTCTGATTATGGAAGTATCGTGATATTATACCTATACGCATATATAACTCCAATCATCATTATGAATATTAGTTATCATAGACATATTATCAATTTTTTTTGCTAATGGCAATGAAAATCGTACCGCATTTTAAAATGTCTATAAAGAAAAAGTAGAAAACTTATAGTTGTTATGGTAAAATTATTAACAAAATAAGGCGGAATGGGAGGAAGGCAGCATGTTTATAAAAAGATGTAAGACAAATTTTTTTGTGACATTAGTGGTGGTTGCGTTGATATTTTCCATGTTATCGGCTTATTATCCGGTGAAGGCGGCGTCAAATCTTATAGCAGAATATAATGATGAGGCCATAATTCAGGTAGGCAATTCCTACAGGGATAAGCAGGGAAATTATCTGCTTGCAGTAGGTGAAACTGCGACATTTACTGCGACCCAGTCGGCATATTCGGCCGTTTCTGCCATAGACTGGCAGATAGATAAGAGCAGCAACCTGTCCATAGTCGGGGGTACTCCAGATGTGAATTCGTGCCGGACCACCGTAACAGTAAGGGGCGTGCGGCCGGGAACGGTTACGCTAAACGGCAGAGTGTTTTCAACTTATTCGAACGGAATGGTATATGACGCACAGTGGTGCGACAACCCGTTTCCCATACGGGTTGTGGAGCCGTTAAGCCGGCTTACCCTGTCAACAAACAGTGTGTCTCTGGCGCAGGGTCAGTCTGCCAAGATAGAGGTGTCACAGGTTACGCCTGACAGCCTGTATTCCATGTTTGCATCCACTCCGATGAGCTGGAGATCGTCCAATACATCCGTTGCCAGAGTGGATTCAGGAACGATTACGGCAGTCGGAAGAGGAACAGCAGTAATTACGGTTTCAACTTCGACAGGCGTGACGGCATCATGCACGGTTAATGTAGCTGTAACTGATTCGTCCAATAATTCTGCGAATAAAGTTACCGCAGATACACCTGCTGCCGATAGCGCCAATGATGCTAAGGAACAAACAGTCAAACCCAGATCGATTAAGTTAAGTAAGAATAAATTAACCTTAGTAAAAGGCAGGTCCGTAGAACTAAAGGCAACGGTTTCTCCTAAGAAAGCTGTAACTAAGATTACATGGAAAAGCAGTAAACCCAGGGTGGCAAGCGTAGATAAATCCGGAAAAGTTACTGCAAGGAAGAAGGGCAGCACAGTAATTACGGCAAGGACGGGCAATGGAAAGAAATCCACCTGCAGAGTGTCGGTTACTGTTCCTAAGGCAAAGAAGATAAAGCTTAATAAGACCTCTCTTACAATTAATCCCGGCGAAAAGGAAAGATTGCAATATACAATTCTGCCGGATGGCGCAAAGACTAAGGTAAAATTTAAGAGCAGCAGACCGAAGGTAGCATCAGTAAGTAAAAAAGGCGTAATAACTGCTAAAAAGGCCGGAAAGACCACGATAAAGGCGGTGACATCTAATGGAAAGAAAGCCGTCTGCAGTGTTGTGGTAACGAAAAAAGACAGTATAGCCGGACCGGCTGATAAACCGGAGAAAAATGTACAGACGAGCACGTCAAATGTCTCGAACACCACGGATACTCCGAACACCCCGAATGCCCAGGAGACTCCTGCGGCTACGCATGCGACATCCGTCAGTATAAGCGGCGGACTGCCATATATCAGGGTGGGCGAAGCTCTGGAATTAAAGGCGCAGGCAGCTCCGTCAGATACGACGGATACGATAAGCTGGACCTCGGATGACACCTCTGTGGCAACGGTATCAGCTGACGGACGTGTATACGGTATAAAGGATGGAGGCGTTACCATAACCGCAAGGGCCGGAGACGTGAGCGAATCTGTACAGCTTGCGGTTGTAAGCGGAGATGTGTATGATATTTCAAACGGAGAGCTTCTGGTATTAGCAGATAATGTGACGAACAGTACCGTCAAGTACTGTGGAAAAGAATATGATTACGATACCGTTAACGGAGTTACCATCGTACAGAGCGATCCGACAAAGAGTAATAATATTAGAATCGGCGGCGGGAAAGTGAAATTTGCCAATGTAAATATGTCCGGCATATCTATAAGTGTCACAAATTATTCAAAGCCCGGAGATATTATAATAGAGTTTATGAAAGGAACAAAGAATTCATTTTCGGGTCAGAATGCGCCGATTTCTGTTAATATGATGAGTGATAGCGGGGCCCCAGACAGACTGATCATAAGAGGCGGCGGAGAAGCCGTGCTCCGTTCGAATTATGGTCCTGCATTATCCGGAAGCAATATTACGATAAGTAATGTTACCATTGCAGCGCATGTTGTTACGGAGGACTGTGCGGTTATAGGAACTTATTCGAATACGGACTGCGAGAATATAACCATTGAATCGGATGCGAGTATAACGGTTTACGGAGGATATAAAGCGGTAGGTGCCGGGCTTGGTGGAACGGAGACGGACATCTTAATATCACCGGGAACGGTTATATATGGTTCTTATTGATATGCGATACATTGGAGAGCGTAATGGTAAGCGGAAGAGTAAATATTATAGTACCGGTTTATAATCAGGAAAAGTATCTTTCTAAGTGCATTGACAGTATAATCTCGCAGAGATATAAGGATATTGAATTATTGATTATAGATGGCGGTTCTGTGGATAACACTATAAATATATGCAAAGAATATGAGGCCTCGGATAACAGGATAAGGGTAATCCGTAAGGATAATTCCGGTATTGGAAGCGCAAGGAATACCGGAATCGGATATGCGGATGGGGAATATATCATGTTCGTTGATTCGGATGATTACCTTCCCCATGACAATGTGATACATGATATGGTATCTGAGGCAGAAAAGACGCGCACAGACATAATATGCGGCAATTATTGCAGATTGATGGATGATGTGTTAATTGATGCGGTAAGGCATGGATATAATGATGCTACGGATGTTTCCCAAAGGGATTTCAGATTCAGGGGATTCTTTTCGGGAGGGATTCTGTCGTATGTGTGGTGCAAATTATACAGACGAAGTTTTATCGCCGATAATGGGATAAGTTTTGGCGAGTATTCCTATGCGGAAGATAAGATGTTTAATTTCATGTGTTACGTGCATGGTGCGGTATATGGCTTTGTGGATGAGAATGTGTATGTGTACAGGAAGAATACAGAATCCGTATCATGGCAGTATGCACAGGACAGATGCAGCGACTGGATGGCTATAATAAATGAACTTGACAATACATTGCAAAAAATGAGCCTGCCGGACAAATACAGAGATTTAGAAACGTACACCCTGTTTTTTGCAATTTTTTTTGATGCAAAAATGCAGTATGAATATAATAAAAGAAGGCTCAGTCAGATACGTGGCGTCATAAAGCAGTACATGGGGTACGAAAAAGCACGCACTCTCGTCAGGTATATGGCAAAGGGGCGTTGCATAAGAGGAATCAGGTCGGTATTCTGGAAGATAGTGCTTTTTGGCTTTGGGGTAATGTTGAATCTACGTATGTATTGTCTTATATCCATAGGTATTAAGATGCTGGTAGATCTCGATATTGACGGTCGTCTGTCGAGTACGGGAAGGAAAAAATTATGTCAAGCATTTTTGAAAATGTCCCAAAATAATTGAAACATTAGCCCCGGCATTTGCTGGGGCTTTTGTGTATTTACAGCAACAGTCCGTTCTTGGGG
>CASFAQ010000020.1 GCA_949292725.1 uncultured Eubacteriales bacterium
AATGCTGTTACATGGGCGTTATTCTTATGGTTTGCCGTATTCTGGAGAGTTTACCAGAAAAAAAATTACAATTTAAAGGCCGGGTATATTACAATTGTATTGCTTGGAATAGTATCCAACGGACTGTATTTTATTAACAGGACGTCATTGCTTTTGCTCGTTATAACGATACTGTTTATGTTATTCAGGCACTGGAAGCCGGCATTTTTATATATGTTTTGTGCATTTCCGGCTCTGTTCTTTACTGTGCTTGAGTATGTGTCCGCCTTTGACAGAAGCACAGCGGCTTCCATTATGAATATGAGGGTCGTATATGAATGTGCGCCGTATACGGATATATATGGTCTTGGAGAGTATTTTTACAGTGTGGACAGGCTGTTTTATATCGTTATATATATATTTGCGGCTGCGGCTTCATTTATGATGTTTGCGCAGAAGAGAAAGAGCATACAGATTCTTATGTGTTATGTTTCCGTTATTATAAGCGGAATTATGTTACAGATAAATATGGGTGCAGGTTCATACTTGCTTATTATCCTTGTGTATATTATGATGGCGTCATATTTTCTGCAGAGCGTATATGCACATTTTGCCAATGCATATGACAGGAAAACTGACGAGGCATCAGTGGATGTAAGCGATGATTATATAAAGTCAGACGACATGTCTTCTGAGATGCTGCCGGTTCCGTTATATGCCTATGGAAGCGATGCGGATGAATCAGGCTGCGTTATCATACATGCGGATGAATATAAAAATAATATTGACAAAACTCTGATCGAAGCTCTTATTCGAAAGAGGGAGAGAGCAAAAACAAAAAAACACTGACATGGGAGGAGAGCTATGGCCAAGATATTATTTATGGTAGTGCCGTGCTATAACGAGCATGAGGTTTTATACGAAACTACAAAACGTCTCAAGGAAAAATTTGAATCTCTGATAAGTCAGGATAAGATATCGCCTGACAGTAAGGTTCTGTATGTAAATGACGGTTCAAAGGACAATACATGGGATATAATAAAAGAGATTCATAATAATGACAGGATGTTTCGCGGACTGTGCCTCTCAAGGAACAGAGGGCATCAGAATGCCGTGCTTGCAGGACTTATGCAGGCAAAGGAAGAGGCAGACATGGTTATTTCAATGGATGCTGACCTTCAGGATGATATCAATGCAATTGATGAAATGGTTGACAGATACAATGAGGGATACGACATTGTATACGGAGTTCGTAACAGCCGCAAAACCGATACATTCTTTAAGAGATTTACTGCCCAGGCATATTATAAAATGCTTCTTGGACTCGGTGTGGATATTGTATATAATCACGCGGATTTCAGGCTTATGAGTAAGCGGGTGCTTGATAATCTTGAGGATTATAAGGAGGTTAATCTTTTCCTCCGCGGAATAATTCCTATGATTGGTTTTCCGTCAGTCAATGTGTATTACGAAAGACATGAAAGATACGCGGGTGAATCAAAATATCCTCTCAAAAAAATGCTTCATTTTGCATTTGACGGGATCACTTCGCTTAGCATAAAGCCTATAAGGCTTATAACGACGCTAGGTATGTTCATATTCCTTCTCAGTATAGCTATACTGTTTTATTCAGTTATAAGGCATTTCTTTGGATATACGGCGCTTGGATGGAGCAGTATAATGGTATCTGTATGGGCTCTTGGAGGACTTCAGATACTTTCAATTGGCATAATAGGTGAGTACATCGGAAAGATATATATGGAGACAAAACAGAGACCGCGCTTTATCGTAAAAGAGTATCTGAATGATTAGAAGATGCATATATTATTTTTAAGAAATATTATTGTGAACGGTGAATATAATGATATATCTTGATAATGCGGCCACAACCAATATGTATGATGAGGCAGTTAACGCCATGCTTCCGTACTTTAATAATATATATTCCAATCCTTCAGAGATATATTCTTTTGCGGCAGACGCAAGAAAGGCTGTAAATAAGGCAAGAAGGCAGGTGGCGGCAGTTATTAACGCAGATCCTGAAGAGATATATTTTACTTCGGGAGGAACAGAATCTGATAACTGGGCAATATACGGCGCTCTGGATGCAAACAGGAATAGGGGAAGGCATATTATAACATCAGGCATAGAACACCATGCAATACTGAATTCATGCAAACATCACGAAAGATGCGGTGCAAACGTAAAATATGTTCAGCCCGATACTAATGGTCTTATTCATCCGGAATCAATCGAGAAGGCCATAAGGGAGGATACAGTTCTTATTACGATAATGACCGCCAATAATGAAACAGGCACCATACAAAACATCAGTGAGATTGGAAAAATTGCCCACAGGCATAATATTTTATTTCATACGGACTGTGTGCAGGCTTATACACACATACCCGTTGACGTTAAGCAGATGGATGTTGATATGCTTAGCGCAAGCTCACACAAATGTCACGGGCCTAAGGGTGTTGGCTTTCTGTATATAAGAAAGGGAGTCGGGATAACCCCGTTCTGTAATGGTGGTAAGCAGGAGAGAGCGATGCGTGCAGGAACAGAAAATGTTCCCGGAATCGTGGGATTTGGCGAGGCGTCCGAAACTGCCAGCAAACGCATGGAGTATAATATGAATTATATAACCAATCTGCGCAATCATTTTATAAGCAGGGTTATGAATGAGATTGAATATGTCAGGCTTAACGGAGATACAGACTTGCGACTTCCGGGCAATGTCAATCTTGGATTTGCATATATTGATGGCGAAGCGATACAGATACAGCTTGATCTGTATAATATATGCTGTTCGACGGGTTCTGCATGTAATGCGGGTCAGAAAAGCGTTTCACATGTTCTTTCACAGATAAATGTGCCTGAGGAATATATCCATGGCTCTGTAAGATTTACTATTTCGGAATTTAATACACTCTCAGAGATAGATTATACGGTTAATCGCCTTAAAGAAATAGTTGCAAAACTAAGAAGTATGTCGATAGAATACAAGGCATTCAAAAAAAATAAGAGTTAAAAAAAGTGGTGTAACCTTATAAATGACAGGCTGCACCACTTTTTACTAAATAGTATCCTCAATTACATCATAAATATGAATTGGATCCAGTTGTCCGGCATTACACAGATTGCACAGATCAGATACTAGATTTTCATTGGTGGAGACATCGGAAATTGAAAGCAGAATATCATTATCTTCATTAATGATATGTATATCGAAGGAAATATATTCTCCAAGAGCATCTGATTCATAATTATTTGGGACCGGTATGTAACGGAGCATATAATTGCACCTCCCCTCTCTTACATTTCTATAAATGAATCCTATATAATTATATACATATTATGGAAATAATCAAGCAATTTATTTATAGTATTTGTATTTTTTTGGGTTTTCTGCCTGAATATACATTATAAGTGCTGATATTTAAGAGAGAGAGGAGATTTTTCAGCCTGTCAAATCCATAGGCTATATGTTCGGGAGCATGTGCGTCAGAGCCGATGGTAAAGGATGTTCCGCCAAGCTCCATGTATCTTTTTATGATAGATTCTGAGGGATTGGGAGATTTAAGTCCCGCCTTGTATCCTGAGGTATTGATTTCAAGAGATTTATTATTTTTAATTATATGATTTAGTATAGGGTCAAGAATATCCTGATAATCAACATATGAGAAATCTGCCCCCTTTGAAGGTACGTATCTTAGTATATAATCAAGATGCCCAAGACTGTCATAATTGTTACAGGCATTTATATTATCGTACAAACATTCAAAATATCTGTGGATACACGTCTTTTCGTCCCCGACGTCCCAGTATTCGGCATAATATGGGTCCAGATCATCCACGAGATGAGTAGAACCTATAACAAAATCCCAGTCGTATGCGTTTAAGATTTTATCATATTTATCCGCCAGATTGGTTTTTAAGCCTGTTTCTATACCCTTAAATATTTTTATTCTGTCGTTATATTTCTCTGAAAGTTTTATTATATGCTTCATATATTCATCCGTATCAAATACAAATGAAAGTTCATACTTCTTTGGAAAATCAAGATCCATGTGTTCAGTAAAGCATATATATTCAAGACCCTTATCAATAGCAGCATTTATCATTGCTTCCATATCTGCAGTTGAATCCGAAGATATGGCGCTGTGCATATGACAGTCAGATGTAATCATTTCATAACCTCCGTTAATTTAGTCGTTTACAAGTGTAAGTCCGCTTATATCCGTACTTGCCATAAGAGAGTAATTGGTATAGTACACTACATATCCGGGCTTACTGTTCTTTGGCTTTTTCACATTCTGGATTTCCGTATAATCAATTTCTACTTTTTGGGAATCCCTGCCTTTTGAATAATATGCCGCAAGCGCGCCCGCTTCTTCAAACGCCCTGTCAGGTACATCCGCGCCCCCGGACTTTAATACTACGTGAGAACCTGCAATTCCCTTTGCGTGGAACCACCAGTCTCCCAAAGACCTGTTATTAAAGGTAAGCTCATCATTCTGAAAATTATTTTTTCCAACATATATATCATATCCGTCACTGGAGATATAATGCATACACGAGCCTTTAGGTGTACTTCCTTTTTTGTTTTTCTTTCTGCCGGATGATTTTTTGATATACCCGGATTCAATAAGTTCCTTTTTGATCAGGTCAAGGTCGTTATCATTTGTTGCGATATCAAGGGCATTACTGACCGACTCGAGGTAGTTAATATCCTCAGTGGTTTCAGCGCGCTGTATAAGAAGGGCTTCATATGTTCTTTTAAGCTTGTTATAACGGCTGAAATACCTCTTGGCGTTCTCAATAGGCGTAAATTCCTTATCAAGAGGAATTATAATATCTTCGCCGGTGTAATAGTTATTGCATTTAAGGCTGGTTGCATTTGGCGCGGCCTGATATCCGTAGGTGGTAAGAAGTTCGCCGTAAACTCTGTATTTGTCACGGTTTTTGGTGCTGTCAAATTGTTTGTTCTGTATATCAAGCTTTTTATGGTATCTTATAAGAGCCGTGGATACTATTTTCCGCAAATCATGGGATTTCTGGCGTATGCGCGTGGACTGCGCTTTTTTTTCGTAATAATCGGACAGCATGCGGCTTGTCGATGAGTAATTTTCTTTTTTTGAATCCGAATAAGACGTAAGATCGTACACGGCATATTCTGTTGGTGTGTTATTATTATCAAATACGATATTTGGCGTAAAGTTTTTATTTTTGATATCTGATATGAATGCCTCTGTTATCTCTTTAAGCCTTAATATATCTTCGTGGTCAAGGGCCGCCGTGGAGATATCCGCGTCAATTACTGCACGGTGGCATAATTCTATGGCTGCGGTGCTGCTTATGCAGGTAAGAGTTGTATATATCGCCTTGTATACGGGGTATGGTTTGGCTGTTATATGGTTCATCAATTCGTCGGAAAATGATAGCGGGTCATGTTTATCCATGGTATTTGGTATAAAATACTCACGATCGGGGAGTACCTCGCGTACGGAACTTACAAGTCCCGATATACGCTTTATACTGTCTATTATGATAAATTTATCTTCATTTTTTTTGCAGAAAATGATATTGCTGTGTTTGCCCATCATTTCTGCGATAAGATATTTGCGGCAATAGTCACCAAGCTCATCAAGGTGTTCTATTTCTATACAGATTACGCGTTCAAGGCCAAATTGTGATACATTGATTATTCTTGCTCCGCCTGCATGTTTTCTCAAAAGCATGCAAAAATTAGGCGCAGAAAGAGGGGATGTCCTGTTACTCTCGGTAAGGTAGATAAGCGGAAGGCTTGCGCTTGCGGAGATAAGAAGCCTGTATGTCTGTCTGTCCGCACCTTTTATATTCAAGATTATTTCATCATTCTCGGGCTGGGTTATTTTTGCTATGCGTCCTTCTTTTATTGTATTATTAAGTTCATATACGATAGAAGCTATTGTAGTTCCGTCAAATGCCATTGGCTGTTCTCCTTTATATTATTTGAATATAAGTATACCACAAGTTGTAAACTTAGTGAATTATTCTTGACGATATTCATCTAATAAACTATAATAAACTGATGTACTAATAATAAAGGGGAGCTTTTTAATGATTAAAAGCATGACCGGATTCGGTCGTTGTGAAAAGGTAACAAAAGAGTATAAAGTCAGTGCAGAGATAAAGTCTGTCAATCACAGATATTGTGATATAAGTATTAAACTGCCAAGGAAGCTTAATGTATTTGAGGCAGATATAAGGAATATACTTAAGGAATACATTACAAGAGGCAAGGTTGATGTGTATATCAGCTATGAGGATTATACATCCTCGGGTGTGTCTCTGATATATAATAAAGATATCGCATCCGATTATTTTGAATGTATTAAGAAGCTGTCTGAAGATTTTGATATTCCGTTTGAACTTAATGCATCAATGCTGTCCAGATATCCGGAGATTCTGACGCTTGATGATAAACGTATGGACGAGGATATGACTGCTGTACGCATAGGGCAGGCTGTGCGAGAGGCGTGTGAGGCGTTTGTGGAGTCGCGTACGGTTGAGGGAGCCAATCTGAAAAAGGATATACTTGAGAAGCTCGATCACATATCTGAGTGCGTGAAATACATTATTGAACGTTCGCCTGAGATAATTGAAGATTACAGACAGAAGCTGTATGAAAAAATATCAGAGATTCTGGGTAATACACAGATTGATCAGTCGGTTCTTGCAACCGAACTTGTAATATATGCTGATAAGATATGCGTTGATGAAGAGATGGTTAGATTAAAGAGTCATATCGAAAGCATGAGGCATGTCCTTGACAGTGATGAGAGCATTGGAAGAAAGCTTGATTTTATTGCCCAGGAGCTTAACAGGGAAGCCAACACAACATTATCCAAATCATCTGACGTTCAGGTATCGGATATGGCAATCGAACTTAAAACGGCAATTGAAAAGGTCAGGGAACAGATTCAGAACATTGAATGATAACAGGAGCTATTATGGGTAATATTGTTAATGTGGGATATGGTAACATGGTAAATGCAGAGAAGGTTATTGCCATAATCAAGCCTGAGGCTGCACCTGTCAAGAGAATGATTCAGCATGCCAAGGATATCGGAAGCGCTGTTGACGCGACCTGTGGACGCAAGACCAAATCCGTTATCGTTGTTGAAGATGATATGATTGTTCTTTCGGCGCTTTTGCCCGATACTATTGCCCAGCGAATTAATAATAACAGTGGTATAAGGGGTGAGTTTAATGAATAAGAAAGGTATTCTTACCGTAATCTCCGGATTTTCGGGAGCGGGGAAGGGAACTGTCGTAAAAAAACTGGTCAGTGATTACGGATATAAGCTGTCCGTATCCGCTACCACAAGAGCGCCGAGAAAGGGCGAGAAAGATGGCAGGGAATATTTTTTTATAACAAAGGAAGAATTTGAATCGCGCGTATGCTCGGACGGTTTTCTGGAACATGCCACATATGTGGACAATTGCTACGGAACACCTGCAGAATACGTGGACAGAGAACTTCAAAAAGGTAATGACGTCATCCTTGAAATAGAGGTGTGCGGCGGACTTCAGGTCATGGAAAGACGGCCTGATGCAGTTATGATTTTCGTTGTTCCTCCATCGGCAGACGAGCTCAAAAGAAGGCTTGTAAACAGAGGAACGGAGGATGCTGCCAATATAGAGAAAAGGCTTATGAGAGCGTGCGAGGAGACGGCAGATATAGATAAATATGATTATGTCGTGGTCAACGATACCGTGGATGAATGCGCATCCAATATAAATGACATAATTCAGAATGAGAAAAAGAAGCTGATACATAATAATGACTGTCTGGATGTTATTATTAATGATTATAAAAGATTCGAAAGGAGAAAATGATTATGTTACATCCATCTTATAATGATTTGTTGTCGGTAGTAAACAGTGAGGTTGAACCGGGAGAAGAACCGGTTGTTAACAGCAGATATTCTATAGTACTTGCAACGGCAAAGAGGGCAAGACAGATAATTGACGGTTCCGAGCCTCTTGTTGGAGGATTTGGAAGCAATGAAAAACCGTTATCAATAGCAATTTCAGAGTTATATGATTCAAGAATAAGAATCCTTTCTGAAGATGATGACATTTAACCGGAGGCCTTTATGTACGATATGGATGAAAGGACTTCAGATGCGAATAATAAAAAGAAATTCATCCGGGAAATGATTATATATTTACTCGTTATAGTTATATCCGTAATATTTGTTCCAAAATACATTGCTCAGAGAACTGTTGTAGATGGTGAATCTATGATGAATACTCTTAGCGATGGTGATAATCTTATTGTCGAGAAGATTTCTTACAGATTTTCGAATCCTGACAGATTTGACATTGTAGTATTCTATCCGTTTGGGAAAGAGGAAAACGAGTATTATATCAAGAGAGTTATAGGTCTTCCGGGTGAACATGTATCCATTCATGACAGCTCCATATATATTGATGGGGAGTTACTGGAAGAGAACTATGGGATGGATCCGATAAGATATGCCGGTACGGCGTCAAATGGAATAATGTTGGGAGAAGACGAATATTTTTTAATCGGAGATAACAGGCTCGAGAGCTATGACAGCAGATATCCTGAGATAGGTCCTGTATCAAAGGATAAGATTGCCGGACGCGCCGTGCTTAGAATATATCCGTTTAAAAAATTCGGACTAATAAGATAACATATGATTTTTGGAGGATAGTATGGAAAATAAGGAAGAGTTTTCAATGAAAAAACTTTTAATTGAGATTATATTATATCTTGTGCTGATTCTTGTGTGTATATTTATTATACCCAAGTATGTTATTCAACGTACAAAAGTTGTCGGTTCATCCATGGAGAACACGATGTTCGAAGGAGACAATCTTCTTGTTGAGAAGGTATCTTACAGATTTTCAAATCCTGACAGATTTGATATCATAGTATTCTATCCTTATGGCAAAGAGAAAGATCCGGATGATTATTACGTTAAAAGAATTATAGGTCTTCCGGGAGAATCTGTTCAGATTATTGGTGAGGACATATACATAAATGGTGAAGTCCTTGATGAAAATTACGGAAAAGACCCTATAACGGATCCCGGAATAGCAAGGGATGTTATCACTCTTGGGGATGATGAGTACTTTGTACTTGGCGATAACAGGGAGGTAAGCGAGGACAGTCGTATATTCGGCGCGGTAGAGAAGAAAAATATATCCGGACAGGTTGTCCTGAGGATATATCCATTTGACCGCTTTGGACCGATGACTAACAAATAATACAGCATATAAAATATTGTCGCAGCAGGATAATCTGATATTCGGATTATCCTTTTTTTATTTTATTGTTGACAAACATGTGTTCATGTGATAGCATATAAACAGATGTTCGGGAACATGCGTGCGGAACATATGTGTGAAGGAGGGTTATTATATGAATGCAAGAGTTTTTAATATCGGTTTGATTATCAAAGTGTCGGTTATCATATTGTTTATGATAATTGCGTTTGGAATATTCAAGGAAGTAAAGGCGTATACATCTGAGATCTGCGACAGAAGCTTCGTATGCCGGTCTGTTAAGATTGAGAAGAACGACACACTGTGGAGCATAGCAGAAGAGTATTATTCTGCAGAATACAGAGATGTTGCAGAGTATGTTGATGCTATAAAAGAGGCGAATAACCTTAGGTCTGATAATATCAAAGCGGGGAATTATATAATAGTACCATATTATACGGACTGATTTCAGATAGTATACAGCAGGTTTAATATGTGATATACTAACATAATTATCGAAGAGGAGTATGTTATATGTCACTTTCAGATATATCCGTCATTTACTGTTTAGTAGTTAATATGCTTACGTTTACTATGTTTGGTGTTGATAAGTGGAAGGCTGTTCATGACAGATGGAGAATACGTGAGTTTACACTGATAGGTTTTTCTGTGATAGGTGGTGCTGCAGGTGGATTGGCAGGCATGTATATCTTCAGACATAAGACAAGAAAACCATATTTTAAATTTGGTATTCCCATGATATTGTTTGTACAAATAGCATTTGCTATTTGGCTGTATCTTAGATAGTGTCAGGAGATGAGGACGATATGGATATCAAAAGGATATGGGCTGTGTATTTCAGCCCGACAGGCGGAACACAGAACGCAACTGTGTCGGTGGCAACGCAACTTGGAAGAATGCTTGATATAGAAGTTGCCGTAATAGATTTCACCACACCTGAACACAGACAAGAAACATATTTTTTTCATAATGATGAACTGGTTGTGTTTGGAATGCCTGTTTATGCAGGTCGTATACCCAATAAGATACTTCCCTTTATCGAAAGTGGATTTCAAGGGAATAATACCGGACTGATACCGATTGTATCATATGGCAATCGCAGTTTTGGTGATGCGCTTATGGAACTAAAGGAAGTATTAGGAGAGCGTGGATTCTGTGCATTAGGCGCAGCGGCAGTGGTTAGTGAACACGCCTTTACGTCAGTACTTGGAACATTAAGACCGGATGCCTGTGATAAGCAGGAGATACATGAGTTTGTCGCAAAGATATCAGATAAGATATTACATAATACTAATATTACGAAACTGTATGTTAAAGGAAATAGCCCTGTTGAAAAATACTATACCCCTTTAAAAGAGGATGGTACTAAAGCAAATTTTCTTCCGGCAAAACCTGTAACAGACATACGTAAATGCAATAATTGCGGAATATGCGCACAGGTATGTCCGATGGGCAGTATTGATCAGGCGAATTGTTCACAAGTGTCCGGAATCTGTATCAAATGTCAGGCCTGTATTAAAAAATGTCCTGAGGATGCAAAATATTTTACAGATAAGGACTTTATTTCACATGTAAAGATGCTGGAGTTAAATTATTCCGAAAGAGCAGACAATCGTTTTTTTATCTGAATTCCTACATAATGTAACAATATAGATAATTATATGACACATTTTTAACAAGATAGATTTCTAATATTCTAATGTAGATATTACATTAATAAAGAGGTTTCTGCATTATGAATAAATTATCAGGTCATTTAATTAATCTGTTTTTTTCATTTTTTATAATAGTATTCGTCATATTGGTCTTTAATCCGACAGCCGCTGATGCGGCTTCGTTGAAATTAAAGTATAATAATCGTACCCACATATATAAAGGTAAACAGGTCGCAGTATATCTGGATGACAAGAAAGTAAATATGAATAAGACAAAGGGTATAGTACTTAACAAAACTCTTATGGTGTCTTATAAGGATGTATTTAAAAAAGCATGTAAGATAAAGACGACGTATAAAGCTAAGACCGGAAAGATTGTACTTAAGGGTAACGGAGTTACTGTAAAACTTCAACTTAACAGTAAGACTGCTTATATTAACGGTAAAAAGAAGAAATTAAAACAGGCGCCTATTAAAGTCCGCTATATAAAAAAGAAAAAAACCAAGATACTTATACCCGCAAAAGATATATCGAAAGCATTTGGCTACACATACAGTTACTCGTCATCAACAGCAAGGATGAGTATCAAATCTCCATATGTCATCGAGTATGATGGTAATATTCATATATATAAGAAATATATTGGCGGACTTGTATATAATAATGTCACTGCCGATATGGACTATATGCCGACATTATCAATTGGATGTACGATGATTCCTGCCGAACAGGTTTTAAAAAATATAATGGGTCTTGAGTATAATTATGATAAAAGTGGCGGGAAAATAACGGTAAAGGCACTGAATAATATGCTGGAACTAAGTATTGGCTCAAAGACTGCAATCCTTAATGGCACAACTCAGATTGAGCTTAAAACCGCACCAACTGTAGTTAAAAGACTGGATACCGGGGCAGAAGCTGTTATGGTGCCTGCAGCAGCGGTTATTAGGGCTCTTGATTACTATTACAGCTGGAATTCTACGTTAAAGATCATATATATACAGACAAAGAACTTCTTTTCATGGGAGGCAAATGCTAATGCTTCTTATGACACTTCGGTCTATAGCGCTGCATTAACTAAAGCAAATGCTATATATGATAATAATAACAAAGACATTGTAATCAGTTTGTTATTTGACAAGGCGATTTCTTCTGAATCATTTACATGTACTGATAGTATATCGGCAGGAAGATACGCTTATTTTGACTTTCCTAAGACTATTAGCCTGCTTAACAATTCGCATGGTAATATTAATATGGGAGAATTGCAATCTGTGAATATAGAGCAAAATGGGGACTCTGCGAACAACCTCAGATTTGTGCTCGTATTCTCATCAGCATATGCTTCAATGACATATAAAACTGATGGGAATACACTAACCATAACAGTGTCCTTAGAGGCCAACAAAGCATACGCCCTAAAGATCAATAAACCGGATGAAGTAAGCTTTACAGATATTAAAACAAGCGATGATTATACTAATAAGCGTTTTTTTATATATATTCCGGGAAATCATAAGGATTATTATACATCCAATAAAATATCCGTAAATTCATCAGTAGTAACAGGAACGCAGATTACATATAAATCTGACGGATACACGGAGATAACGGTTAACACTTCCAAATTACAGGGATATAAGCTTGTAAGCCTTGGAGATGTTATCGGAGTTGTGGTCGATAATCCGGCAAATATATATGATAATATTGTGGTTTTGGACGCAGGACACGGCGGTAATGATCCCGGTGCATCGGCAGGCGGATATGATGAGAGTGATATTACACTTGAGATAATATATAAAAAGGCAAAGGAATATTTTGATTCGGAAGAATCAAATGTAAAAGCATATTGGACACGAACCAATGATACCTTCATTACATTGTCTAACAGGGCGTCATACGCATCTGAGATTGGCGCTGATATGTTTGTGAGCCTGCATATGAATTCAAGCACCAATTTGTCGGCAAAAGGTACTGAAGTGTTTTATTCAACAGTCAATAATCACACAGCTGATAATGGTATAAACAGCAAAAAACTTGCGGAGATCTGTCTGGATAATATAGTATCCGTACTTAAGACCAATAACAGAGGTGTAAAGACAGCTAATTATTATGTTATAAAGAATAATACCGTGCCAGCCGTTCTTATAGAACTGGGCTTCATATCCAATACAAGTGACAGGCAGTTGATAACTGATGATGTTGCACAGCAAACAGCGGCAAAAGCCATATATGATTCCGTAATTGCAGCATTTAATAAATAATTAATTATTCCTTTCGTAGCGAAACAGCCCTTGCGGCCATTCTTTTGCGGTCTTCATCGAGTGCGGCATAATGTTTTCTGGTTGTATTAACATCATTATGTCCGAGCACTTCCGCAACAAGGTATATGTCGCCGGTTTCCCTGTATAGATTGGTTCCATATGTACTTCTTAATTTGTGTGGTGTAATATGCTTAAAGCTTGTTATCTGTGACGCATATTCGTTAACAAGATTTTCAATTGCCTGAACGCTGATTCTTTTCTTTTGTATGGATAAAAAGAGTGCGTTCTCGTGCCCATCCGCCGCCTTGATATTACATCTTTCCGCAAGATAATCCTGCAGGGCCTCGCATACCTCGTCACCAAAATACACATAATCCTCTTTATTACCTTTTCTTATGATACGTAACCTGTTATTTGAGAAATCAATATCATTGATATTAAGCCCCACACACTCACTCACTCGAATGCCTGTTCCCAGAAAGAGAGTGAATATTGCAAGATTACGTATACGGTTTTTCTCATAATAGACCTTTTTCATGCCTGTAAGCTTATCGCCTCCATGCTCTACAAGATCAAGAAGCTTTGCAACTTCATCATAGTCAAGACGTATTATTTCCCTGTCGCGAAGCTTAGGCATGTCTACTAATAAAGTAGGGTTGTTTTTTATCATTTCATGCTTATAAAAGTACGCATAGAAGCTTCTTAAGGAAGAGAGTTTTCTGTGCAGTCCGCGAGTGTCGTTCTTACATACATTGCCTGACGCATCTTTGTATACCTTCAGATACTCAAGATATTCTTCGATATCAACGGGTGTAATATTATCAAGGTCGTCCAATGTGAATTCATTGGTCTTATATGAAGCATATATGGGATTTGATGTAATCAAAAATGTAAAAAACAATCTGATATCATATACGTAGGAAATTCTTGTTTTGATTGTAGTTGTATTTTCCATGGCTCTAAAATAATTGTAAGAAAAATATGGAAGGGTCTTTAATACATTACGAAGTTTGACGGTTTCAGAAGCTTCCTTTTGTTCATGATATGTAAGTTTTCTTGCCATGAATATGCACCTCCAAGACTAATATATGTATGATTATAGCACCTTAAGCTCCATGTGTAAACATCTTTATGAAAAACTGGAGTTTGTCCAAGAGAGCTGAGAGATAAAAATTAAAGGTAATGCATTCGTACATTACCTTATCTTCTTGCTGATTGCTCATCAGCAATTTTTCTCATCTCAAATATCTCTGTTGTTGTAAGTTTTCTGTGTCTAAGGTATTCATTAAAGAATGAGCTCAATGATGAATTAAACAATTTGCTGAATAATGCCTCTGTTTCAATTTTCTGAACCTCACGCTTTGATATAATTGACCTGCATATAAAGCCCGGCTCAATTCTTTCTACAGCGCCCTTATCGATAAGACGTTTAATAACTGTATATGTTGTGTTTTTTTCCCAGCCGATATATTCTTTAATTATTTTAGCTATATCCTTTGCGGCGAGTTCCTTATTGGACCACAAAAGTTCCATTACATTAAGCTCACCCTCATGAAGCCGTATTAATTTTTCTT
This sequence comes from uncultured Eubacteriales bacterium, assembly GCA_949292725.1. Taxonomy (GTDB): domain Bacteria; phylum Bacillota; class Clostridia; order Lachnospirales; family Lachnospiraceae; genus V9D3004. The sequence goes on from CASFAQ010000020.1 coordinate 14,779, forward strand.
CACGATTATTCGTCATAAGTAAAACCTCCAATAAATAAAAGCATATCGACTGTATACAATTGTAGACTGCGTATAAATACGCTTTCTACAGCAATGTTATAGACAACAAATTAATTCTACAAAATTAGAAATTAATTGTCAACATTATTACTCATGATTTTTAATATTTTTTTAAAATAATCAGGTAAATCCGAATCAAATTCCATGTAATTTTTAGTTCTGGGATGTATTATACCAAGAGTTTTAGCGTGCAGTACCTGCCCATTGGTTTTAAACGGCTGTTTTTGTTGACCATAGGTAATATCTCCCAAAAGTGGATGTCCTATATATGACATATGTACCCTGATCTGATGTGTTCTGCCGGTTTCAAGTTTACATTCAATATATGAATATTTGTTGCTCTTGTATTCATATACATTAAGAACATTATAATGGGTTATCGCACATTTGCCTTCAGGAGCTTTTGTTACTGCCATTTTCTTGCGATCATTTCTGCTGCGGCCGATATTGGTCTCTATGGTATTATTATCATTATCCAGTGCTCCTAATGTTATGGCGTGGTACTCTCTTTTAATAGAATGTGTTGCCAGCTGTTCGGCAATAAAATTATGTGAAAAATCATTCTTGCATGCAATTATAAGACCTGTTGTGTCCTTGTCTATCCTGTGAACTATTCCCGGTCTTAAAACTCCGTTTATACCGGAAAGGTTATCGCCGCAATGATATAAAAGCGCATTTACCAGTGTACCAGTATAATGTCCGGCAGCCGGATGCACAACCATATCCTTTGGTTTGTTCACAACGATGATATCCTCGTCCTCATATACAATATCAATTGGAATACTTTCAGGAACAATATCAGGAACAGAGGGTTCAGGAAAACTTATCAAAAGTATATCTTCTGCAGAAAGGATGTAATTGGGTTTTATCTTTTTTTTGTTTACACTGATAAAACCTTCTTTGATCATTTTTTGTATATATGTCCGGGAAACTTCCGGCATTATATCCGCAAGATATCTGTCAATTCTTTTGTCAGCCTCATCCTCTGAAACAATAAATGTCAATGGTGTATCATTTTCCATCATGTTCACCTTTTTCGATGTCATATACAAATAACAGTAGAATTATTGCTGCAAATGACGATATGGTAATGTATATATCAGCCATATTAAAGCGCGGAAAACTATATGAGCCAAAATCAAACGCAATGAAATCCACAACATATCCGTTATGGATTCTGTCTATCAGATTGCCGCAGGCTCCACAGAATATGCCGATTACCACAGCTTTGGCAGGAATATAGCCCTTTTGAGGAAGCTTAAAATATATATACTCCATTACTATACAGAATATAATGGTCAGAATGCAGAAAAACACTCTTTTATTCTGTAAAATTCCAAATGCGGCACCATAATTATGTACAAGTTCAAACGAAAAAAAATCCCGTATAATATCCACATTGTTATTGGAAAGTGCATTGACAGCCATATATTTTGTGACCTGATCAAGCGATATCAATACTGTGCATATGAGAACAAATGTAATACCTCTGTATAAATAATTTTTTTTATTCATATTGTCCTCCAATTAGTATCCGTATGGCTTCCCTTATCTCATCATCAGAAACTGTTTTGTCGGTAAAGGCGTTGCCGATTCCGTCTACAAGTACAAATTTTATCTGACTGTTATCGGATTTTTTGTCATTTTTTGTTATCGCAAGTATATTATCTATATCTGATACATCCACGCCACAAAGCTTTGCTGGCAGCTTATACGAATCAAACAACTTAACGGAAGCTCTGAATTCGTCACCTGTTATAAGACCTCTTTTATATGATATATAAAGTGCTGCAATACATCCCAACGAAATGCATTCACCATGCAGCAATGAAAAATTCATATATTTTTCTATCGCATGTCCTATTGTATGTCCAAAATTAAGATGTGCACGTATGCCCTTCTCCGTAGGGTCCTCTTCTACTACACTCTGTTTAATCTTACAGCTTTTATAAATTATTTCAGACATGATATCCATATTCCTATCAAGCGCATACGTACAGTTGGCTCCAAGGAAATCAAAATACTGCACATCCTTTATTATTGAATGTTTGATAATTTCGGCAAACCCGGATATATATTCCCTGTCAGGCAGGGTGTTAAGCGTATCAAGATTGATATAGACATGGGACGGCATATGAAATGCGCCCACCATATTTTTATAACCCTTAAAGTCCACTCCTGTCTTACCGCCTATACTCGAATCAACCATTGCCAAAAGTGATGTGGGGAGCTGGATAAATCTTATACCCCTAAGATACGTTGCCGCAAGAAAACCCGACATATCTCCGGTCACCCCACCGCCAAGCGCGAATATAATGTCGTTTCTGTCAAAATGATTTTCTATAATATAAGAATACATTGTTTCAATTGTATGTGTGTTCTTATGCTCCTCTCCCGCATCAAAGGTAAAGCTGTAGAGTTTATTACACACAGACGCAAGAACGTCCATTACGGCGTCCAAATGGTATTTGGCAACATTGGAGTCAGAAATGATGCAGATACGCCTGTCTGATATGCTAAGCGCATTCACCAGTGCTGGCAGTGCGTCGAAATTATTATTGAATGATATATCGTAAACAGGCTTATTATCCACATTTATCTTAATATTATCGAACAAAATATATACCTCGCATTACTCATTATCCAAAAATTCGAATTTGGAGCCTTCAGAATCTGAAGCTTTATTCTTCTTCGCAAAATCTGTCCTTATATCGTTAAGTAACGAATCCAGAGAATCCAGATTGATCGAAGGGATGTCCTTAGTATCGGAAGTAAAGACATTATCCTGTGCAACCTCATCCACATTATCAGCTTCATCCGCATCATATGCATTATCGGTGTAATCGACATCTTCGGTATCTTCTGTGGCACTGTCTGTTTTGTCATCTGTTGTACCACCTGTTGACTGTCCTGCGGATGAAGTATCAATTGCTTCGTTGAGACTCTTTGTCAGATCATTGGTATATATCTCATAAAAATCACTGTCAAGCAATTCTATCTGCTTAACCGCAATCTGCTTAAACTGCATCTTGAATTGATTGTATTGTTGAATAAGCATGAGGCATTTCTGTCTTATGCCGTCATATTGTGAATTGGCGGAATTAATAATCTTATCCGCTTTCATTATAGCCTCTTTTTCTATTATTTCAGCTTTCTGATTGGCTGTATCTATCGTATCCTTAGACGTCTGTTCTGCAAGAATAAGAGCTTTTTGGAGTGTGTTTTCCATGGATTTGTAATAATCCATCTCACCCTGAAGTTTCGAAATGCTATTCTTTAATTCTACATTTTCTTTGTATATTGACTCATAGCTTGAAACCACGTCTGCAAGGAATTCATCCATCTCTTTTTTACTGTAACCCCTGCCCGTTTTGTGCTGTGCATTATGTATCTCTATAGGTGTAAGCATTGAATATTAAGCCTCCTTATAATGAAAAGAGTTATCTGATATACAGTAACTCTTTTGTTAATATATTAAAAATCTCTGCTAAATGTAGGCACTCCGCCTGCATCAAATGAAATATCTCCCGAAACATCAACTCCATCCGGTGAAAACAGGAATATATACTTGGCAATCTGATTGAGCTTGCCGTCCATTGCATATGTGCACCCTGAAAGAAAATCCATAATGCGCTGTGCATCATCAGGATTAAAGCCTTCAAGATTGACAACCACAGCCTGTCCTCTTATAAGCATATCGCAAATTGCTTCGCTGTCCTCAAATGCACTTGGCTTCTGAATGGCAACTGCCATGCCTTTTTTCCTGCCTGACTGCATGGGTACGAGCTTTGCACTACGTTCTGTCCTTGCTGGGCGCTCCTTCTTTACAGGTTCCGAATATGTGGCCCTATCATCATAGGTGGAAGTCCTCTTTCTGTTATTGGTTGAACGCCTGTTAGTTGATGCGGATACAGATTTTGCTTCCTCCTCATCAACGTAGAAGTCCTCATCATATTCATCTTCGTCCTCGCTAAGTTTCATGAAATCCAAAAATCTATTAAGTATATTAGCCATCTTATTGCCGTTCTCCTTTTATATATTTTTATGCTTTTATACATAAATTCTGTTGCCAAATATCCCGGTTCCCACACGTACCATTGTGGCACCCTCTTCTACGGCAACTTCATAATCACCCGTCATACCCATGGACAGGACATCCATATACACATTATCAATGTTTTTATTATTAATGTCAACAAGTAAATTACGTAAATTTTTAAAATGTATACGATTATCTTCCGTATTATCGACATAAGGAGCAATTGTCATAAGACCTCTTATTCTTATATTTGAAAGGCCGGCAATATCCTTTATGAGAGCATATGCATCCTCCTTTTTAACTCCAAATTTGGTGTCTTCATTTGCGATATTTACCTCTATCAGAATATCGCATATAACATCTTTTTTTACTGCTTCGGCGCTTATAGCCTCGGCAAGTCTTATCGAGTCAACAGAATGAATCATGCATGCATTACCCACAACATATTTAACCTTATTGCGCTGGAGATGTCCGATAAAATGCCATTTGATACTATTATTATCAATCGAAGTTATCTTTGACGCCATTTCCTGTGCTTTATTTTCGCCAAATACATATGTGCCGGCGTCTATGCATTCTTCGATCATGGATACCGGTTTTGTCTTACTTACTGCAATCAGTGTAACGTTCCCGGGGTCCCTCCCGGCGCGCTCTGCAGCCTTTTTGATATTGGTATAAACATTTTCAAGATTGGATCTGATATCAATCTCATCCATCAGTTATTCACCTCTTAATATATAATATCATCTTCATTTATCTTTTCAGGATTAATCACAATATGGTCGTATGAGGAAAGACCATATTCCATATCCTTTTTTGCAATACAGTATTCTTTATTTTCATATATTATCTCAACATGCTTAAATTCACAGTAGCCTTCATTAACGTTATATACGCCTTTTACGGGCTTTATCTCCTGTACTGCTTCGGTTTTGTCGGTACCCGGGATACATATCTGTGTTCCCGGAGTTATGATCATGGCGTCAACATACACATATTCGTCATCCTTGTATGCAAATGTGTCTATATTACGCGCCGATTTATCGCCATTCTCATCAGTTACTATATATTCAAGACTTTCCCTTCCGTTCTCTCCACCCTTTTGAAGGTACTCGCAAGGGATAATATAACAGTTCTTTTCTATAACCGATGATGCGGGTATCTTAAGTCCTTCAGCATAATTTAAGATAAGCTCAAGCTTTATATACCTGTCGTCCAGATACCGCGACATGTATTTGTCCAGATTAAGGCTTGCATAATCAATGCCGTCTTTTGAAAACAGACTGTACGTTACATTGGTTTCAAAACCATCTTTTGCAAATCGTATCGTCACCTGTTCCTTTTCTTCAAGCTTGCTTTTTTGTTTTTCATCGATTCTGATAACTATATTCCAGCTTTCGTCGGTGACGATTTTACACACATTTTCTCCTGATGAGACCGAATCAGATGTCTTAAACTGAACCTTTTCGTGCGCACTCTCGTCAAAGCATTCCTCCGATATACTATCCGCAGTAATTCCTTCAAGACCGTCAGTCCAATATGTTATTATACCGCTAGTACCTGCATTATACATAGAAAATGATGAACTACCGGTATTCTGCACGGTCTGTGATAGTTCATTGATAAGCTTGTCCGATACAAGTGCAAGTACGGAGCTTTCCAGACTGTATTTGAAATTATTGACAAGGCTGTAATCGGAATAATCAAAATTGCTTTGAAATGATGCTATCTCCGTTCTGATTCCCGATATATTTTCGGCAGATATGTCTGATGAATCCGTAATCTGCGAAAGTTCATCCTTATATGTACCTAATTTGTCTATCGTATATATGGTTGCGCCCTTGGCTATTTTGCTTTTATTGCCATTATAAAAACCTATATATCCGCTGGAATCCGCAGAATAAACATCCTCCTGTCTTAATGCAATTCCAACAGTTTCGTTATCATCATATATCTGCTTTTCGGTGACTTCAAATATGCTGACGGTATCTTTTCTCAAAAAATGTACCGATACAAATACAATATAAAGTAAAATGATAACAAAAAGCACTGAACCGACACTAAAGCCGGTTCTTTTGTATTTTACTACATTAGACTGTTTTCTTCGTCTTGCTGACATTATCACACCTCATCATATATACCAATAAATCATTCACAGTATAACAGAATATGAATAATATATCAAATTAATTTAAGCATAATAAGTATGTTATATGGGAAAACTTATAAAGAAAGTAAATGCATAAAGGAGGTAGTCTCATGAAAGCTCTTGATTACACTGTTCTTGCTCTAATCGTAATCGGCGCTATAAACTGGGGACTTATAGGTTTTTTCAGGTTTGATCTCGTCAAGGTGATCTTTGGAGACATGACTGCATTTTCCCGTATAATATATGGCGTCATTGGTCTTTGCGGACTGTATGCGTTAAGCTTCTTCGGAAGGATAGGTAAAAATGCATAAATACGGTATAAAACAGGTTCATATGTATGTGAACCTGTTTTATATTATGATTTTGCCATTGAAAGAAGCTCATTTATCTGTGAATAAAGTGAATCATATGAATACGCCTTCATGCATACTACTATATAGCGATGGGAATCAGGACCCGTAACCAGTACAGACAGGCAATTGCCTGCTGCAATAGTAGTTCCTGTTTTTCCGGCGAGCAGACTGAATCCCTTGGGCATATTCTTCTCTCCCGTAAGGTATTTAATTGTGCTGTCATATACTTTTTTTATCTGATTGCCCGATGAATCCTCAAACTCAGCCACATATTCACCCTGAGACGACATTTCAAGGAATTCGTCATATTCTGCCAGTTCATTCAGGATAAGATAGATGTCATATGCAGTTGTGTAATGATTCTCATCATGAAGACCGTGTGAATTGGTGAAATGCGTTCCTGTTGCTCCAAGCGCCTTCACTTCGTCGTTCATAAGTTTTACGAATTTCTTTTCAGTACCGCATATATGTTCTGCAAGAGCAATACCGGCATCGTTACCGGAATACACCAAAAATGACGTAAGAAGCGTTCTGAAATTAATCACATCGCCTTCCTGCAGAAAACATGTCTTAGCTCCCGGCTCCGATATATGTGAAGCCGTATAGCTTATTGTGACGTCATCATCCATATTCCCATACTTAAGACATACAAGGGCGGTTGCCAGCTTTGTCAGACTTGCAGGATAAAGCCTGTCGTATATCCCATCGGCATACAGCATCCTTTTATCATCTATGTCAACCATAAGAAGCCCCGAAGCTGTTAAGGAATCGGAGGTGTTTTCCCCCACTTCTTCGGCTTTAATTATGCATACTTTGCTGCTGTATGGCTCCGCCTTATACAGATATTCTCCGCCTGATACTGATACGGCAGAATCAATATTGCCTGATATCGTATCATAAGTAAGGAAAACCTGTTCATCCGCACAGCCTGACATCAGCATTACGGATAATATACTAATCGTCATCATAAAAATTTTTATACGCATAAAATAACTCCTGTTTATTTGATTGTTTCACGCCAGCTAAGATCTCCTCTGTCTATTGCTTTAATAAGCAGCTCGGCTGACGCAATATTTGTGGCAAAAGGTACATTATATTTATCGCATAACTTCATAAGATTATCT
>CASFAQ010000021.1 GCA_949292725.1 uncultured Eubacteriales bacterium
CAAGAACGGACTGTTGCTGTAAATACACAAAAGCCCCAGCAAATGCCGGGGCTAATGTTTCAATTATTTTGGGACATTTTCAAAAATGCTTGACAGAAAAATATTCCACAATACGCCCGGTTTTTTTATTAAAAGTGTCTTATTCTACTTAATCTGACCCTCAAGCATCCTTTTTGCCTCGCCAAATGCATCTTCAAGACCGCCCGGATTCTTTCCGCCTGCCTGTGCCATATTAGGTCTTCCACCGCCGCCTCCGCCTACGCAGGTTGCAGCAGCCTTTACGATATTGCCCGCATGCGCTCCAAGCTTTACTGCTTCATCTGACACCATAACTATAAGGCTGACCTTATCACCATTAACGGCAGCAAGAACTATCACTGCATTGCCAAGTTTATCCTTAAGAGAATCTCCCAGGTTTCTTAAGGCATCCATATCGGTATCAGTAAGTTTTACGGTAAGGAATTTAACGCCTTTAACATCAATTACATTATCAAGAACGTCGCCAAGCGAATCCTTCGCAAGCTTATTCTTAAGCTTGTCATTCTCACCCTTAAGTTCTTTAATCTCATTTGTCATGTTTTCAATCTTTGCAACAAGCTTAGCAGGCTCTGTTTTAGCCTGTTTTGCGGCCGATATAAGGTTCTTTTCAATACTCTTGTAGTATTCAAATACCGCATCGGACGTAAGAGCCTCTATTCTTCTGACTCCTGCAGCGACACCGCCTTCGGATATTATCTTAAAAGCACGTATAACTCCGGTATGGGAAACATGGGTACCACCGCATAATTCCATACTAAAATCACCCATTTTAACAACCCTTACCGATTCCCCGTACTTTTCACCAAAAAGGGCCATGGCACCGGTCTTTTTTGCATCATCAGACGACATTATCATGGTGTCGACCATTATATCATTCTCTATCTCTTTATTTACGATATCTTCTATTCTTTGTATCTCTTCATCCGTAAGGGCAGAAAAATGAGTAAAGTCGAATCTCAGCTTCTCATCATCCACCATGGAACCTGCCTGCTCTACATGGGTTCCGAGGACGATTCTGAGTGCTTTCTGAAGGAGATGCGTAGCACTGTGATTCTTCTGTGTTGAAAGCCTTCTGCCCTCATCTATGGTAAGCGTTACCTCATCGGACTTAGATATGCTTCCCTTTTTCATAGTCCCCACATGTCCGATCTTACCGCCCTGAAGCTTAATCGTATCCTCTACAACGAATAATCCGTCCTTTGCTTCAATCACTCCGGTATCCGCCATCTGACCACCCATCGTTGCATAAAAGGGAGTCTCAGATACGATTATCGTTCCATGCTCACCTTCATTTAATCTGTCCGCAATCTCATCATCAGTTGTAATGGCAAGGACATCAGATACATGACTCAATCTGTCATAACCCACAAAAGCTGATGTTATATCAGCATCTATCTGCTGGTATACCGTCTCCTTAGCGCCCATGAAGTTACTTTCTTCCCTTGCATTTCTTGCCGTATTTCTCTGTATCTCCATAGCTGCGCTAAATCCGTCCTCATCCACGGTAAATCCTTTCTCAAAAAGAATCTCCTTTGTAAGATCAAGAGGAAAACCATACGTATCATATAATCTGAATGCATCCTCTCCGGACAGCGTCTTTTTACCTTCTGATGTAATTTTTTCTTCCATTCCGGCAAGTATTACAAGTCCCTGATCTATAGTCTTATAGAAATTATCTTCCTCAGTAGTGAGGACCTTAAATATATAATCCTTCTTCTCGATAAGCTCCGGATATCCCCCGCCAGATTCATTAATAACGGTCTGGCTTACCCTTGTAAGAAATTTATCCTGTATTCCAAGAAGCCTTCCATGCCTTGCAGCTCTTCTCAAAAGCCTTCTTAGGACATAACCACGTCCTTCATTTGAAGGCATAATACCATCAGAAATCATAAATGTAACAGAACGTATATGATCTGTAATAAGTCTTATGGACACATCCTTCTTAGAATCCTCATTATATTTGATTCCTGCTATATCGCACACCTTATCCCTGATTGCCTTAATGGTATCCACATCAAATATGGATTCAACATCCTGTACTACCGTTGCAAGTCTCTCAAGACCCATTCCGGTATCAATATTCTTCTGCGCAAGCTCTGAATAATTGCCGTTACCATCATTGTCAAACTGTGAAAATACATTGTTCCACACTTCGATATAACGGTCGCACTCGCAACCCACCGTACAGTCAGGTCTGTTACAGCCGTATTTCTCGCCCCTGTCATAATATATCTCAGAGCACGGACCGCAAGGACCTGAGCCATGTTCCCAGAAATTATCTTCTTTACCGAATTTAAATATTTTTTCCCTGGCGATTCCTATCTCATTATGCCATATATCGAACGCCTCATCATCATCCACATATACGGATGGATAAAGTCTGTCCGGCGAAAGTCCCACAACTTCGGTAAGAAATTCCCATGACCACGCTATTGCTTCGTGCTTAAAATAATCTCCGAACGAAAAGTTTCCAAGCATCTCAAAGAATGTTCCGTGTCTTGCAGTTTTACCTACGTTCTCTATATCGCCGGTCCTTATGCACTTCTGGCACGTGGTAACCCTTCTTCTCGGCGGTATCTCCTGTCCTGTAAAATAAGGCTTAAGCGGAGCCATACCCGAATTTATAAGAAGAAGACTGTTATCATTATATGGTACCAAAGAAAAGCTCTTCATGCGAAGATGATCCTTTTCCTCAAAAAATTTCAAAAACATTTCTCTTAACTCATTAAGTCCATACGGCTTCATGCCATTTCCTCCTTGTAATCACGCATTTCCATATTTTTAAAATTATATGAGGTTAAAACCCATTTGTCAATTTATAATGCGTACAGTTTTTTTGATTCTGCTATTTCTAAGAAGCTTTTTATACAGCTTATCCTTAGACTTTGGAATCTTTATAACAGCTTTTTTATTAATATTTTTAAATGCATTCTTACCTATCTTCTTTATCTTAACGCCCTTAAATGTAATCTTCTTAAGCTTCCTGCATCCGGCGAAAGAATTCTTTGCCATGCTTCTTACATTCCTTCCTATGATAACGGACTTGATGTTCTTATTATTTTTAAATGCTTTTGCACTGATGGTGGTAACCTTATATGATACTCCGTTAATAATTACCTTTGCAGGAATCTTTAAAGACGATTTTGCTGCAACCGTACTTACAAGTACCGCCTCTCCATTTACTATACGGTATTCAAAATCACCAACGATATAGCTGGTTGTATCAGTCACAGAAATATCTGTCGCAGATGTATCTGTGTGGTCGTCAGCTGACGATGTGGAATCCGTGATACCTGCATTATTCTGTACATTGGCTGTAGGTGTTACCGTAGGCGAAGCAGTCTCCTGTGCCGGCTTATTTGTCGGCGAAGGCGACGCCGTAGGATCCGGGTCAAATCTGTCCCACCAGCCTCCTCCACCCCATGGATTCTTAGTCGGCTCAGGGGTTGCAGTAGGCACCGGCGACGGAGAAGGTACAGGTATATCGCCCTCATCATCCTTATATACCGCCTGTATAACGGCATTATCAGAGGTAAGCGTAACCGTTGCATCAGCTGAATTTTCATCAGATACGGTAGCTCCGCTTACATTCCATCGTTCAAATACATGTCCGTCAACCTCACGCGCACTCACACTGATTGGATAATTCTTATAATACACAGCATCCCATGTGGATGAAATATCCGGCACGACGGAATTAACTTTTACATAATCGGAACCGCTTATATTGGCGGAAACATTGACATCAACCCTTGCAGATGATGTAAGGACGCTTATATTATCTTCAAGCATCTCAAATATATAATCCTCTCTGTCTCTCAGGAAATTCTTCATGGTTCTTACGCCTGAGGATACATTGCCCACATTCCACCTCGTGCTGTTCTTCGACATAAGAGGGGTATATATATCAGCAAATTCATCAAGGATCCTTGATGCGCGCTCGTATTCGAAGTTCCAGTTTCTTATATCAAGTATTGCATTCGTAAGCCTCATCTGAAAATCAGTATTCTTAATAAGAGCGCGGAATACCGGGTCTCCGTTATAATTATTATCCGCTCCTATTGCATGATATTTGATGGAGTCATATCTGGCGCTTGCTTCATGTGAATTATATATTCCCATCGACCACTCCGTATCATACAGCATATATCTCCATCTGCCGTCCGCATACGGATTGGACGCACTTTCCGTAGCCGTATTATAAACCTTCCAGAACTGAATGTTATTATGAGGCGTTTCATCATTACAGCCGCTCCACCAGTCATTATTATTAATATAAAGTTCTGCAGCATAATAATCAACATAACTGTCGATGTCGACCATATCCTGGAATTTCCGGTAGTTGGCATCCTGTGTCATGTCAAGATTACCAAGCGCCATAAGCTCGGCAAGCGCCGTGCCATTCGGATCAAGTGTTTCTCCCTCATCTATCTCAAGATCCTTATATACGATTACATTATTATTATCTACGCCGAATTTTTCTTCAAGATATTTGTCCCCATACTTTTCTGTAAGATTATATAAGCCCCAGAACTCACCGTTCAGATAGAGCATACATGGTCTTGCGTACTGTGTGGTGAAATTCTTATCAGTAAGCATACTCTGTATAAATACATCCTGAAATTTGGTTATATCCACGTCATTGCCGCCGTTTCTTAACATTACATTGGCATATTTGGTGATGGGAACACTCTCAGAGGAACCGTCCGTGTATATCGTGTTGGAACCCGGAAGAAGCTCATACCCTTTAAGATTCTTGGTTCCATAATCATAATCCGCTCTGAAATATATGTTAAAGCTCTTCTGCTGGTTACGTCTTGAATAACCGCCGTGAATTCTTATACCTACTCCCTGTGATATAACGGCCGTATTCTCACCGTCAAAGAATTCCATATAAGCGGCACGCTCCCATTCTCTGCCCTTTTGCATGAAATTGGCGTCGTCAATATCATAACTGCTGTAATAGTTATCCCCAAGTACGTATATACCGTTCTTCGAATCCAGAAGATTAGAAGAGTCCGTTACGATGGACATTACCGCACATCCGTTATAGGATGTCTTGATATTATTTCCGACAAAATACGTTCTTGTGGATATGTCAGAGACCACACCCGTAGCATCCGATACAGCCACTGCCCTTATAATGGAAGCACGGTCAAGCTCCGATGTTGAAGGTACGTGTGCGTATCCGTCGTCAGTATATTTTTTGGAGTTTGATGAACTTGAAAGAACCATAGAAGTATTCTTCTTGTTCGCAACATTTATAGCTCCGGTATACTGCATGGTATTTGCATTTCCCGGAACGGGATTACTGCAATCGGTGGTATAGTATATCGTATACCCTGCAGGCGCAGAAAGAGTAAGTGAAAAGGACTGGCTGTAATAGCCTGATTCCTTTGAAAATGTAACCATCTGCCCTTCGCCGGCCGCACTCACCTCACCGGTTACAATACCGCTTATGTTCTGCAGTGTTATAATCATAACAAAGCAGAGAAACCATGCCGTAAATCGTTTAACCATTCTAATCCTTCTGTGCATAATATACACCCCTCTTTTTAATCACAACTCAGTCAATTACTCAAGACCTTCCGCATTATGATAAACTTCCTGAACGTCGTCATCATCATCAAGAAGATCAATTATCTTATTCATCATCTTAATATCCTTTTCATCCGTAAGATCGACATATGTCTGGGGTATCATCGTAACTTCGGCCTGAACCATTATGATACCTTCCTTTTCAAGCGTCTCCCTTACGACGCTGAAATCAGCAGGAGAAGTAAGTATCTCAAAGCTGTCGTCTTCCTCATTAAAATCTTCTGCTCCGGCATCCAGTGCCAGCATCATAAGGTCATCCGCTTCAAAATCACACTCATTACGGTCAATAATAATCTGTCCCCTCTCATCAAACATATAGGATACACAACCTGTAGTACCGACATTACCGCCACCCTTGGTAAATGCATTACGTACATTTGATGCAGTTCTGTTCTTATTATCCGTAAGTGTTCTTACGATAATTGCAGTTCCATTAGGACCATAGCCCTCGTATGTAATATTCTCATAATTGGCGCTATTGCCGTCGCCGGCCGCCTTCTTAATACCGCGTTCTATGGTATCGTTAGGCATGTTATTTGCCTTTGCCTTGGCAATGACATCACGCAACTTACTGTTATTTGCCGGATCTGCACCACCTTCCTTTACGGCCACGGCAATCTCCCTGCCTATTATTGTAAATATCTTTCCTTTCTTTGCATCATTCTTCTCTTTCTTGTGCTTAATATTAGCAAACTTTGAATGTCCTGACATTATTCTTCCTCCAATTATACATAATTAAAATAAGTTTAACATGATATAAAATAATTATCAATATGCTCTGACAATTTACCCATCACCCTGTCTGTAAGCTCAGTCTTTCTCACGGCGCACATTATCGTATCGTCGCCGGCTATGCTGCCTGCGATATCGGGTATATGAAGTGCGTCTACCGCTGCGGCTACTGCCATTGCCATACCTGATACGGTTTTTATAACAATGATATTCTCTGCCTTGTCCACCGAAACAACGGCGTCCTTAAGCGCATGAATGTATTTTCTGTCAACTGCCGGTTTTTTATAGCTGCCGGAAACAGCATATCTTTGTCTGCCCTCGGCGTCGGGCGCCTTGATAAGCCCAAGCTCCCTTATATCCCTCGACACTGTTGCCTGTGTAACATTATATCCGTTTTCGCGCAGAAGTCCGGCAAGTTCTTTCTGTGTTTCTACATTATATACAGAAATCAGTTCGGCAATTTTGCCATGTCTGTCTTTTTTCATATATGTCTCCTTAATTCAGCTTGCTTCTTACCCTTTTGTAGAAATTCGTTTCTTCTTTTAAAATTATTCTGGTATAACAATCCGATTTTTTGATGAGGACCTCCTCGCCCGTAATAATATCCGCAACACAGCGTCCGTCGGATACAACTATCGCTGAATCCATATCCGAATTCTTCCCCTTCGTAAGCTTAATGGATACAGTATCGTTACCGCTTATTACAAAGCATTTGTCATTGAGCGAATGCGGACATATGGGCGTAACGCATATTGACTCTATCTGAGGCGACATTATCGGGCCTCCCGCCGAAAGATTATAAGCGGTTGACCCCGTCGGGGTCGAAACTATGATTCCATCTGCAAAAAAGGAGTCCAAAAGCACGTCATTTACATACACCTCACATCCGATAATCTTGCCTATGTCATGCTTATTTACAACAAAATCATTAAGAGCAATACAGGTATGATCGCCCTCCTCTTTTTTTATAGTGCCATCAAGCATCATTCTTTTTTCAACACGATAATTATCGGATATAAGCCTGTCTATATCACAGAACATATTCTCAGGGTCGGATTCCGTAAGATAACCAAGACCACCCAGATTGATTCCATATATCGGAATATCTTTTGACGCGATATCATGTGCAGCCTGAATCATGGTTCCGTCCCCGCCGAGCACTATCACGCACTCAGTATCCTCCGGTATACTTTCGCTGTCAGTATAATATATATGATTATTCCTTTCATGCAGACTGTTCTCAACAATGCTGCAGCGCAGTCCCTTATCCCTGATATATCCGGAAATCTTTTCTGCGCATACGCATGCATTATCTTTATCCGTATTAACAACAACACAGAAGTTGTTCATGTTCCCCTCCTAAAGTGCAGAATTAGCTTTATCCACAATATCATTTGCAACACCAAGCCAGTATCCTACATCACATTCTTCATCACTTTTCTTCATGTAGATAAGATATTCAATATTGCCCTCAGGCCCCCTTATGGGTGAATAATCAAGACCAAGTATGTAAAATCCCAGTCCGCATACATAATCTATGATTTCGCATACGACTTCACGATGCACGGATTTGTCCCTGACCACACCTTTTTTCCCGACTTTTGTACGTCCCGCCTCAAACTGCGGTTTTATAAGACATACTATACTGCCGTTCCTATTCATGAGATTAAAGACAGGCAAAAGCACCTTTTTCAGTGATATGAATGCCACGTCGACTGACACAAAATCCGCTTTTTCATCTATATCTTCCCGAGTGACATAACGTATATTGGTTTTTTCCATACATACAACACGTTCATCCGTGCGGAGACTGTACGCCAGCTGGTTAGTTCCGACATCGATTGCATATACCTTCTTTGCCCCGTTTTGAAGCATACAGTCGGTAAATCCCCCTGTTGACGCTCCGACGTCCATACATATCCTTCCGTTAATGTCAGGCCTCCATACCTCTATCGCTTTCTCAAGTTTAAGTCCTCCGCGACTGACATATTTTAATTTGTTGCCTTTTACCTCAATTGTATCTCCGGTATCGATAAGTGTGCCTGCCTTATCTTCACGCTGTCCCTTAACATATACGTTTCCTGCCATTATAAGAGCCTTCGCCTTTTCTCTGGAAGGCGCAAGCCCCTTATTAAATAATGCAATGTCAAGCCTCTCCTTCATTAAGTGCACTCCTTATCCTTGCAAGTATACTTTCTGCATCTATTCCATATTTCTCCTTCAATATATCCGGAGCGCCGTGCTCAATATATGAGTCCGGAAGATGCACCGGAATAAATCTGACATTATCTATGCCCTTCCACTCTGCATGAGCCGCAATATGTTCCGAAATCCCACCCGACATAACATTTTCCTCAAGTGTTACTATTATATCATGAGTTTTCATAATATCCTCTATGAGCTCATAGTCAAGCGGCTTTGCAAATCTAAGATTAACAAGTGAAGCAGATATATCATCACTTATAAGCTCCTGATATATGCTTTCTGCAATCTCCACCATACTTCCAAGTGCAAAAAGCGCAACATGCGAGCCCTCATGGATTATTTCCGCTTTGCCATAACTAATCTCCTCATTGTATTCAGACAGACCCGTATATGCTTCTCCGCGCGGATATCTGATTGCAACCGGGCCGTCATGCTCCATAAGTGCATATTGCAGCATACTTCTGAGCTCGTCAGCATTCTTAGGCGCCATAACGGTAAGATTTGGAATGCTTGTAAGGTAGGATATATCAAATATTCCCTGATGAGTTGCGCCATCCTTACCCACTATTCCTCCGCGGTCTACGGCAAATACAACGTTCATACGTCCAATGCATACATCATGTATTATCTGATCGTATGCGCGCTGTAAAAATGTCGAGTATATGGCGACAACCGGCTTCATTCCATCCGCTGCCAGTGCACCGGCAAATGTTACCGCATGTTCCTCAGCAATTCCCACATCAAAAAATCTGTCGGCAAATTCGTCGGCAAATCCCACAAGTCCCGTTCCCTGTGGCATCGCCGCGCATACGGCTGCTATTTTTTCATCCTCTGCCGCAAGCCTGCATAATTCTGAACCAAATACCTTTGTATATGTTACGATATTATCCTTTTTCTTTTTTAACTCACCGGTTTTAATATCAAATGGTTCTATGCCGTGAAAATAAGATGGATTATCCTCAGCCAGCCTGTACCCTTTTCCCTTCCTGGTCTTTACATGCACAATCACCGGTTCATTAAGCCTTAGCGCATCCCTAAATGTATTTACAAGTCCTTCCACATTATGGCCGTCAACAGGACCGATATAAGTCAGTCCCATATCTTCAAAGAACATTCCGGGAATCATAAGCTGCTTTAGAGAACTTTTGGACCTCTTGACTTTTTCTACAACAGCATTACCTATATGAGGTATGTTTCTTATGGCGTCCTTTGCATTCTCTTTTAATTGTATATATCTGTTGTCAGTACGAAATTTTGTAAGATAACTGGACATGGCTCCAACATTTCTTGAAATGGACATATTATTATCATTAAGCACAATAATTATATTGGAGCGAACTGATGCGGCATTATTGAGCGCTTCATAAAAAAGTCCGCCGGTCATTGAACCGTCGCCTATAACGGCAAATACTTTATTATCCTTTTGCTGCATCTGTCTTGACATGGCATATCCGAGAGCGGATGATAAGGCTGTGGATGCATGACCGGAATTAACGGCATCCGTTTCGCTCTCACATATTCTTGTAAAACCGCTTATGCCGCCATACTGTCTTATGGAACTTATGTCATCCCGTCTTCCCGTAAGGATTTTATGAACATAGGACTGGTGTCCTACATCCCATATAAGCTTATCCTCGGGAAAATCCATACACAGATGAATCGCCATCGTAAGTTCAACAACCCCAAGATTGGATGCAAGATGTCCGCCGGTATTGCTGACATTTCTTATGAGACAGGCCCTGATTTCCTTGGCAAGCTTTTTGTATTCGCTGCGTTCAATATTCTTTATGTCGTTCGGTTCATTTATTTTACTCAGTATATTATACATTTTTCATTCCACCTATTATGTAATCCATAGTATATTTGTTACATTTAATTTTTTCTGTATATAAGTTCGTCAATCATTGTGCTTACAGTATCTGTATTACCGTTGATATTCATATTGGACAGGATATGCTCTGCTTCTTTTGAATATTGTTTCACAGCCTGTCTTGCCGCATCCAAACCATAAAACGAGGGATATGTTGTTTTCTCATTCTTTTCATCACTGTTTGCAGGTTTTCCAAGCTCTTTCGTCGTTCCTGTCATATCAAGTATATCATCCTGTATCTGAAAAGCTATTCCAACATTTTTCGCAACGGCCTCAAGCTTTGACACATCTTCATCCGAAGCTCCGGCAAGTATGCCGCCTATCATAAACGATGCCTCTAAAAGGGCTGCCGTCTTGCACTCGTATATGAACATCAGTGTGTCCATGTCAGGTATAAGACCGTTCATCTTAACGTCCACGACCTGACCTCCTACCATTCCGTATATGCCGGCTTTTTTGGCAAGCACGCCAAGCGCTTTTGCCGCACGTTCCGGCTCATTAGTATATGAAAATACGCCGCATGCAGTCTCATACGCATAATTAAGAAGCGCATCCCCTGCAAGTATTCCCATGGCCTCTCCGTATACGACATGAGTGGTTTTCCTGCCGCGCCTAAAATCGTCATTATCCATTGCAGGAAGGTCGTCATGTACAAGCGAGTACGTGTGTATCATCTCTATTGCAGCCATAAAAGGTTCAATAAGCTTCTTATCGTCGCCGCCAAACATAGTATACACCTCATACATGAATAACGGTCTGAGTCTTTTCCCTCCCGCCAAAAGCGAATATTTAACCGCATCGGCAATTATCTGCTGGTATCTGCATCCATCCGGCAGATATTTATTTAGAATTCCTTCGATATACTCTTTTTTATCACTCATCTTCAATCTCCCGGTTCTGCTCATTAAGTATTACGAGCTGTTTTTCAACTCTGTCTATCTGCTCATTGCACCTGAATACTATCTGCATTCCCTCTTCGTATGCCTTAAATGAATCCTCAAGCGACAGATCGTCCTGTTCCATTTTTTCAATAATACTCTCAAGTTTTTTAAAATCTTCCTCAAGCTTTGCCATATCATTTTCCATCCTTTACATCATATACATTAGCATCAATTACGCCGTCAGTTATGTTGATGATAATATCATCTCCACGGCTGACGTCTTCTATGCTTTTTAGGGGGATTCCGTCTTCATTCGTAACATATGCATATCCACCCGAAAGTCTTTTTAGGGGCGAGAGCATATCAAGCTTGTCCGAAAGCGACGCAAGCTTAACCTTTCTTCTCTCAAGCTTAAGACTGATGATGCCCTCAAGCGTATTCCACATATCGGAAAGAAGCTGTCTCTTCTGTCTTAGCATCTCATCAGGTCTGTGATATCTGATGTGTGTTTCGTAGAATTCAAGTTTATTGCGAGCAACTTCAATCCTGTTATTCATAAGCCTCATAAGAGTATTTTTATACTCCTTAATCTTATCAAATACATCATCTATCCTGCATACTGCAAGTTCCGCCGCCGCAGACGGTGTGGGTGCGTATAGGTCAGCCGCAAAATCCGAAAGTGCAGTATCCACCTCATGTCCAACCGCAGATATTATGGGCGTTCTGCATTCATATACGGCTCTTACAACCTCTTCTTCATTGAACGCAAACAAATCCTCAAACGACCCTCCGCCGCGTCCGATGATCATAACGTCGGGGGATATCTTATCAAGTTCCCGTATGGCGCATGCAATCTCCTTTGCAGCCGTTTCACCCTGCACATGCACCGGATACAGAATAAGCTCAACATATGGATTACGCCTTTTGGCCACATTGACGATATCCCTTATGGCAGCGCCTGTAGCTGCCGTAACAATGCCAACCGTAGCCGAGTAAGGAGGCACGGCCTTTTTATGATCGTCATTAAAAAGACCTTCCCCGGAAAGCTTTTCCTTTAACCGTTCGAGTCTTTCATATAATATTCCGACGCCGTCCTTCTGCACATCATCCACGTAGAGCTGATATCTGCCGTCGCGCTCATACACTCCTATGGAGCCAAATGCAATAACGCTCATACCGTCTTCAAGCGTAAATGTAAGTCCCCTTCTGTTGCCGGCAAACATTACGCATGCAATCCTGCTGCCTGCGTCCTTAAGTGTAAAATATACATGTCCGGACGTATGATACTTGCAATTAGATATCTCTCCCCTGATCAGAATACTCCCAAGCGCATGATCATGCGTAATTATGGTTTTAATATATCTGTTAATCTCAGAGACTGTATATACCTGCTCCATATATCAGCCTTTCTCTATCGTCTTAACAATATTGGCAAGAATTCCGTTAACGAACGCCGCTGAATTCTCTGTTCCGTACATCTTTGCAAGCTCAATAGCTTCATTAATGGCCACCCTCAAAGGAACAGACTCATCCCATATGATCTCATACACGGCAATCCTCAGTATATTGACATCTGCATTACCGATTCTGTTAAGCTTCCAGCCTTTAGAATTATTATCAATAAGTTCGTCTATGTCAGGAAGTCTCTCAAGTATTGCAACGCATTTATTATATATCTCGTCATATTCTTCACCGGATGGCACATGCTCCTGCCGCTCCCAGTACAATTCATATTGGTCATCGCACTCATTTCTGTCGTGAAATCCCGATTCAAACAGAATACAGAACAGATGCCTTCTAACTTCTCTTCTGGTCATATCACTAATTCCCCTTTAATAAAGGTCTGCCGCACACATATCAAAGACCCGCCTTTGCGAGTCCTGATGTCTGTTCTGCCGCCTGCGGCAGCTATTAACTTATTCTTTATCTACGGCTACACCTGAAATATATATATTAACATGCTTTACGGAAAGACCGGTCATGCTTTCAACAGCCTGCTTAACCTTTTCCTGTACCTGACTGCATGTCTTAAGAATGTTATATCCGTACTTCATATTAACATTCATATCTATCGTAACCTCATCATCCTCAATGTATGCCTTAACGCCTTTTCCAAAATTTCTGACGCCTAATCTTCCTGCTATCTCTGTTGCCATTGAACCGATAGTGGACTGTATCCCATTCACTTCAAGTGCGGCAAGTCCGGCGATACTTGCAACAACTTCCCCCGAAATCTGCACCTCGCCAAATCCGTCTTTTTCTAACCGGAGTGTCTTATAAACCTGTCTTACGTCCTGTTCTTTCATAATCAAAATGACCTCCTTACAATTCGCATAATGTCAATAATGATTATTATACCAAAAAACATCTGATTTGAAAACAATTTTTATAATTATTGTTCCTCAGTACTTACCCCGACCGGCGTTATAACTATGTCAGATGCCTTGGCATCCGTCTTTCTCTTTACAATATCTTCTATCTGAGCTATCTCCTTATCCGTAATATTATTAGCATTAATTATAACGTCTACGCTTCCGTCAACTATACTAACCATGCATTCGCCAAAGCCCTTTGCCTCAAGCATAGCCTCAGTAGCATTCTCCTTTTCGGAGTCCGAGGTAAGATTAATAACCTCTGTTACCGCCTGCTCCTTTTGAGCGTCGGTCGCAACCGCACTGTTTATAAGTTCCATAAGGATTTCCTTATTTTTAGAACGTGTCTGCTCCCTCTGAAGTTTTGCAGAGTCAAAATATTCCGAACCTATGGTGCTTGATACCAAAACTGCCTCTCCCACATTTTCCGACGCCATGGACGTATCAGGAGACGCAGAAGGTTCAGCGGTTGCAAGCGCATCCTGTATTATATCGCCTGTATCCGTAAGTTCGTAGCTGTCACTGTCGTATGTATCCTCATCTGAGATATCGTATATTGCATCATTTTGCGCACTCGTATCCTCACTTGTGATATCAGCTGTCTGCTGTGCCTTATCCTGGGTAATAGACAGATATCCTGCTACGGCGATCATTATTGCAAGAGCTGATATGATCACCTGATTTTTTCCGAAAATTTTTTTCAAAGCTTATCCTCCTACGATTATTATTCGAGTTTCATTACTTTAATCTTATGAGATTCAATTCCAAATAATACCTCTGCGGCAGAGGTTATTTCTTTTTTTACCGAATCATTATCACCACCTTCACATACTACAAGGACGCCTTTTATAACAGGCTCAATTTCCTTTACGACATACGGGTCCTTAACGTCGTCCTTTTCTGAGAATACCGTCTGCGGACTACTCTCACTGCTGCTCTCACTGCGAATCCCACCATTGGCATCCGTTTCATTTACGGAATCGCTTTTATATACCGGATCCGAAAGCGTAACCTTCTCAGCTGATGTATCAAGCGTAAGCATGACCTTTACCCTGCCGACACCGCTCACATTTGCAAGTACATTTTCAAACTGCTTTGCAAGTTTTTTAGTGTATTCATCTTCGGTATCTGATGCATCCTCGTATGCAGCGCTCTCCCCGGTGTTCGTTTCCTTCTTCGAGTCTGATACATCCTGCCACGAAAGATATATAATCACTATTACTGCACCGATTACAAGCAGAAGTTTTGGTATGCCAAGCGCTTTTATTAATTTCATATACACATCACCTCACGGATAAATATCTGCATCAATAATATCCTCATCCACCGCAAGACTTTTTGCGATAGCTTCCTTTATATTATCGCTTCTGATGCTTAGTGAATTATTGCGTATTCTTCCGTCAGCATCCATTACGACACCGCCTATATCCATGGTTTCGGACATATATGCCCTTATGTAGATATGCGTTATCACTCCGTCCTCATCCAGCTTCAGAATGCATTCTGACATAATAAGGCCCTCCTTTTGTACAATACTTTCTATAATATCCTCTGTAATATCATTATATTTTTCTTCAATGATTCCCCTTACATCATCCTCATATAGCTTAAGCTCATCATTTAGTTCATCGCTTTTGATAATCATTTCATTTAATTTCATTTCATCAAACAGACTATCCCTCGACGTAACAAACTCCACCAAAGGGTTAATGATTATCGCTATCAGAACCATCCCCGTAAAAAAACGTATATATTTTCTGTATGTGCTGTCCGTCAGAAGATTATTGATAAGGGTCGTCAGTATAATGTATACGCTTATATTTTTAATGGTTTCGTTGAGTGCGTCCATATATCCTCCTATATCGGTGTGATAAACATAACTATGATAGCAATCGTAATCATAAACATTACTGCCGTAACGGCAAGTATTGACAAAAGCAGTCTGAATGCCCTGGACGCAGCCATCATACAGTCAATAAGCCTTTTATCATTTGACACAGGCTGTGCGAGCGCAGCTCCTGCCTGTATAACCACGGAGTATACAAACAGCCTTATTACCGGAGCCGCACAGATAATGACTATGCATATAAGTCCGGCAGTTCCGATGGCATTTTTTATCAGATTTGCCGCCCCGTATACCGATTCAAACATCTGTCCCATGGTATTGCCCGCTCCGGGAACGGATGAAAGTGCCCTCCCCAGTATCGTACGTCTTACATTTCCGGCCGCCGGAATTATCATGCCCTGTATGAGCGTTACACCGGCAACAAACGCAAATATCATCTTAAGTCCCCAGATTATAACCTTTTCAAGAAGTTCTATGAATTTGGAAAACATGTCCTCGCCAAATATCGGATTAAGCATGGCAAATATAAAATATATATTGACCGCCGGAAGAAATATTTTCAGAAGAATAATCTCCGCAAGGCTTATTATGACAAGCGCCGTCTGATAAAATGCCACTGCCGTGCTGCTTCCTGCAACATATGTAACCGTCATAAAAAATGTCGGAACTAAGGCTTCCATGAATGACAGAAGATTATTCATACTGTCAGATGCGATATCCCTAAGCCTTGAAAATGTCACCGTAATCAACATAAATAAAAACATATACGAGACATAAAATCCCGTTTCCGCCACCTGCCTGCTCTTTAAGGTTTTTGACAGATTAATAAATACCGACGCAATAATAACTATCAGGATAATCTGGATAAAAAGCTCTTTTATGCTGTTTATTTCCCCGGTTAATACATCTTTTATCATGACAAATATACTTTCAAATGATACGGGATTTTCTCCCTCCGTAAGAATCCTGATATAATCATCAAAATCCCTCATACCTCCCGAAATATCATCAAGCACCCCGTCAATTCCGCTAAAATCAATATCATAATCATCCAGTTCCATTTGATATCACCCGATAAATGTAAATATTGTATTTAAAAGCGCTTCCACGATTGGCGCGCTTATAAGCAGAATACTTAATTTTCCTATGAGTTCAATCTGTGCGGCAACCGACGAATAACCCACATCCTTACACATATTAGAGGAAAACTCTGCCGTAAATGCTATGCCAATCATTTTTATAAGCGTAAACACATACTCTGCATCCGTATCGATATATCTTGTAAAATTCGATATGATATCCATAATCCCCGAGAACTTTGTAACTGCTATGTATACAAGTATCAGGCTGCCACATACACCGGCACATATACCGTATTCGGTTTTTATATCCTTTAAAAATACAGCTGTAAGCACTGTAATGATGCCGATTATACAAACTTTTATCATAACGAAAACAGCTCCTTAATCGTTTCAAACAACTCCGCTATATACGGCACTATCCAGAAAAGTACCAGAATAAGTCCAGCAAGACTTGTGATAAACGCCTGCTCTTCTCTGCCGGAATGCTTTAATACCTGACTTAGCACGGACACAAGGATACCGACCGCAGCAATTTTAAATATTAAGCTTACACCCATATATTTAACCTCATAAAATAAGTATTGTTATAAACAGGGCTGCCGTCACTCCCAAAACCCTGAAAAGCTTTACTTTACCGGCTTCCTCCCCTGAAAGCGTTTCTATTCTTTCACTTATGTATTCCGTATACAGGCTGATTCTGCCAAGCTCCGTTTCAATGTCATTTTTCCCAAGCCCACTAAAAAACCGGATTAATTCACGCCTGTCGCGCACATTCATTTCCCGTGCCAATGCACTGCCTCCCACAGCCACATCCCATATATCCTCAGATTTTTTATATTCTCCGCCGTAGATCATATCTGATACACTTAAGAAGAATCCATCCCACATCTCTCCCGTATGTGCAATCTGACTGAATATATCCCTGATCGGAGTGCCTGCATATCTGATTTCGGATTCAATCATCTTTATACATCTTAGGAGCGATTTTATCACTTCAAGCTCTCTTTTGGTCCGTTCCCCACACGCATATCCGACATAAGCGCCCATCGCAATTATGATGATGCTTCCGTATAATTTAGCATACACTGCCTATCACATTCCTTTCACCATCATATATAACCACCGTTCTTTTCTCCGATCCGCTTACATTTATCACAATTATCCTCTCAAATGATTCCTTCATATGAAATCTTTTATTGATGTCATCTATTCCGCTTCCATGTATGGTTGCAATGACACTGCAACCACAGGTCATGGAATAGAGCACAGCCCTCATATCACTGTCCGTGCCTATCTCGTCAACTGCTATTATCTCGGGTGACATTGCCCTTACAAGCATCATCATACCCTCAGCCTTCGGGCACGAATCCACAACATCCGTCCTTATCCCCACATTATTCTGAGGAATGCCGTGATAACATGCGCATATTTCCGAGCGCTCGTCCACAACACCAACATTTCTCCCTCTAAGGCTTCTGTATCCCGAAGATGCAAGTCTTATGATATCGCGAAGCATGGTAGTCTTGCCGCCTCCGGGTCCGGATACGATGAGGGTGTTACATATATTGCTGTCCTGCACTATGTAATCCATTATCTGTTCGGCGCATCCGATGAGCTCATGCGCAACTCTTATATTAATGAAGGAAATATAACGGAGATTTTTAATTCTGCCATCCGACACAACTGCCCTTCCTGCCAATCCGACCCTGTGCCCGCCTGCTATGGTTATATATCCGCATTTCATCTCCTCCTCGAATGCATATACAGAATAATCACTTAGAAGAACAAATGTCTCCTTAATATCCTCCGGACTTACCCTGTATGCGTTTTCAGGATGCGTACAGATTCTCCCTTCACTTGTAATAAACATATCCTTACGCCCATATCTTATAATAAACGGCATATGGCATCTCAGCCTTATCTCTGAAAGTCTGCTAATGTCAACATCTGACTTAAAGATAAGACGACTTATATTCTTTGGAAGAATTCTTACTATCTGTTCAAGTTTGTCCATATATTTCCCTCCGATACTCTAATATATGTCCACCAAAAAAATATATGACTACTTGCATATAAATGAATCAGGCAGTAAAATGTATAAAAAAGAATTGGAGATAATACACATGAAATACGGACTTATAGGCGGGAGTCTTACTCACAGCTATTCTAAGGAAATACATGAAAGTATCGCAGATTACATATATGAAATACATCCGGTTTCGGAGGATGATTTTGATGAATTTATGAAAAAAAAGGACTTTTCCGCAATAAACGTTACGATTCCATATAAGGAAAGGGTCATACCATATCTTGACGGACTGGATGATAACGCACGCGCAATAGGCGCCGTTAATACGATTGTAAATGAAGATGGAAAATACATAGGACACAATACGGATTTTGCCGGATTCCTATATATGATAAATAAGCATAATATACAGATATCAGGCCGAAAGGTTCTGGTTCTTGGAAAAGGCGGCGCCGCAAAAGCCGTAAATGCTGTACTTAAGATGCTGTCCGCATCGGATATCATTACGGTTTATTATAAGGAGGCCGGTGGATGCGTAACTTATGAGCAGTGCCTTAAGGAGCATACCGATGCTTCGGTAATTGTTAACACAACCCCCATAGGAATGTATCCGCACACGGATGCCTCTCCCATGGATATCACACCTTACAGATCCTGCAAAGCTGTTATCGATCTGATATATAATCCACTTGAGACAGAGCTTCTTAAGAGTGCCCGCATATTAAACATGAAGTCCGTATGTGGTCTTGAGATGCTTGTAGCGCAGGCCGTATATGCTTCAGAATATTTTCGCAAAATAAAAATATGCGATACCGAAAACCAATACATTGAACTGATTGACCGTATCGCAGCAAAGATCAGGGATATGATGACATCACAGCTTTGATATGATCATCTGTTCCGCAACACGTCCTGAGAATCCGCCGTTTGATAAGCTCCATCTGTTTGCTTCAAGCAAGAGCTCTTCCTCGCTAAGGCCAAGCTCAGGATGTTTTTTTGCTATTCCTTTTACGATTTCATCGAATTCTTTCTTTGCAGGCCGACCGTAGTATATGGTAAGTCCGAATCTTGACGCAAGCGACAGCTTCTCCTGCATCGTATCGCTTACGTGCAGCTCATCATCCATATCCGCGCGGTCCTTCCATGTCTCCTTTATAAGATGACGCCTGTTGGATGTGGCATATATAAGAACATTATCCGGTTTTGATTCAAGTCCGCCCTCAATGATTGCCTTAAGATATTTGTATTCAATCTCGAACTCCTCAAACGAAAGGTCGTCCATATATATTATGAATCTGTAATTTCTATCCTTTATCATCTCAATGACCGAGGAGAGGTCCTTAAACTGGTGCTTATATATCTCAATCATCCTAAGACCCAGCGGATAATATTTATTGAGTATCGCCTTAATGCTCGTGGATTTACCGGTACCGCTGTCACCGCATAAAAGAACATTATTGGCGCGTCTTCCCGCCACGAAAGCTTCCGTGTTATCGATAAGCTTTTTCTTCTGGCTCTCATATCCGATAATATCCGATAATAACACATCCGATGTATTGGTTATAGGCGCAAGCTTTACATTATCGCCAATATTTTTAATACGAAAGGCCTTATTAAGTCCCAGAAGACCCACCCCGTATTCCTTATAAAAATCAGTTACATATGTATAGAGTTCTTCTGCCGTATGTGTTCCCGACAGCTTGTCCGCAAGAAGCCTGACCTTATCGCTCACACTCTTATTGAACCTTCTTTCCGGTTTGATAAGCGACTTATAATTGGTTATCCTGCTGAAACAGTCAATCTTAAGCTCTTTTTCTATCTGTGAAAAATCATAATTCAGTATTTTATAAAAATGCACAAGATCCTCTTTTACAAAATCATTGACGGTTCCCATCTGGGCTCCTGACTTCTCACATGTAATCGTAAAGGGATTCTCGCTTATACATAGTATGTATGCTATATAATTCTTCCACAGATTTCCGTCAAAACCATAATCAGTCGCAACGTCAAGAAGATTATTTATCTGCGAATATATTCTGCCCGTAAGCTCATGTCTGTCATATTCGCAATTATCGAATTTGTAAAATATATCGCGCATTCCGCTTAGTATACGGTGTTTGGCGCTTCTACGATATATAATCAGACTGTCTATATCCTTATACATAATAACATCTCCGTTTCATTACATTTTCTCAGGAGCATCAAATCCAAGCAAATCTATACACTGTGTAAGTACATCCTTAACAAGCATAAGAAGGGCTATATATGATTCCTTCCTTTCCTCATCCTCGCATGTAAGGATTTTGTTCTCATGATAAAATGTATTAAATGCATCCGATAATTCATATACATACTGACATATTCTGTGAGGAGCATTCTCCCTG
Source organism: uncultured Eubacteriales bacterium (assembly GCA_949292725.1). Lineage (GTDB taxonomy): Bacteria > Bacillota > Clostridia > Lachnospirales > Lachnospiraceae > V9D3004. Next base: position 21,039 of record CASFAQ010000021.1, read on the forward strand.
TATGCCTGCATTATACAGTCGGTAAACTTTACAAGATTGAGCATGACGTCTGTCTCGCTTGCATTAAGTGCAGGAAGTATCTTTTTGGCATTATCTGTATCGCCGCCCATATCCTTATATTTGGCAAGAACGGATTTGATACGTACGATTGAATACAGTATATATGGTCCCGTATTTCCCTCAAAGGATGTAAACCTGTCCACGTCAAATATATAATCCTTAGACGCCTGATTGGACAAATCTCCGTATTTGAGTGCGGCAAGTCCAACCATTTTTGCAATCTCTGCCGCTTCATCCTCAGGCATATGCCTGTTCTGTATTATCCTGTCGTATACCGCCTCATTTATCTCATCAATGAGCTTCTCAAGCCTTAATGTTCCGCCATCCCTGGTCTTAAAAGGCTTTCCGTCCTTACCGTTAACGGTGCCGAATCCCACGAATACCAGATCCGTATCGTCTCCTGCAAGTCCGGTCTTTCTTGCACACCTGAACACCTGCTCAAAATGAAGCGACTGTCTCTTATCTACAACATAGATAATTCTTTCCGCATCAAAAAGCTTCTTTCGCTCAATAATGGTAGCAAGGTCCGTGGTCTCATAATTGGTGGCGCCATCGGACTTTAATATAATACAAGGCGGTATCTCCTTAGTGTCAGTATCATTCTTTACATCAACAACCAGCGCCCCGTCGCTCTCATATGCATAGCCCTTATCCTTCATCATCTGAACCATATCAGCCACATAACACTGTGCGTCGCTTTCCTTTTTCCACAGATCAAATGAGACATTGAGCCTGTCATAGTTCTTTTTGATATCGGCTACTGAAACATTAATTATATGCTGCCATACGGCGCGGTAACCACGTCTGCCATTCTGAAGTTCAGCCGTTGCCTGCTGAGCCTGCTTAAGATACTGCGGATCTTCCTTCGACAATCCGCTTGCATAAGGGTATATCTGCTCAAGTTCGTTCATATCAAACGGAGGCTCATCCGGATACTCTCCCTCATATGACTCATCAAAATATACTAATTCCGGTTTGCGTCTGCCAAGCTCTGTAATGATAAGTCCGATCTGAAGTCCCCAATACCTATTACATCATGTCCCGCAAAACGCGCAATCCTCTTAACGCTTTCTCCGATTACAGCCGCACGAAGATGTCCGACATGCAAAGGCTTGGCTACATTTGGTCCGCCATAATCAATGACTATCTTCTGTACATTTTCAGGAGGATTAAGACCGAATTTATCCGCTGTTCTCATCTCATTTACATATTCTGAAAGAAATGAGGGGCTGACAGTTATATTAATGAAACCGGGCTTTACCGACACGACCTTATCAAACATTACATTGGCGCAAAGTGCTCCCACAACATCATCAGCTATCATAAAAGGCGCTTTATGATACTCCCTGGCAGCAGCCATTGCACCATTACACTGGTACTGACACAAATCGGGTCTGTCAGATATACTCACCTTTCCGTATGAGGCGTCATATCCAGCCTCAGAAAATGCAGCCCTTACCTGTTCTTCAATAATATCCAGTATCCTCTTCATACTAACCTCCCATAATCTATGAGCAAAGCTCATCAAGTATATCGAAATATTCTGTAAATGTTTTACTGCAGCAGTCAGGATCAGCAATACGTATCCCCTGCGACTTAAGACCGCATATTGCAAATGCCATTGCAGCTCTGTGGTCATCATATGTATTAATCAGGCACGGCTTTACCACGCCCGGCATAATGCTTATACCATCGCGGAACATGGTACAGCTTATACCCATTCTGGTAAGCTCATTGTACATAACCGCTATCCTGTCCGACTCCTGATTCCTTATATGGGCTATACCTTCTATTGTAACGCCCCTGTCGGTATACGGAGCAATCGCCGCAAGCGTTAATGCCTGATCCGAAAAATCACTCATATCGATAGTAATTCCCTTAAGAACCTCCGGTCCTGATACCACAATTCCCTCGTCTGTATCGGTGATTACGCACCCCATTTCCTTAAGAACAGACACAAATGCAATATCTCCCTGCATGCTGTCCATATGAACGCCGTATACCATTCCCGATACATTGCATACAGCCGCTATAGCATAAAAATAGCAGGCTGCCGATACATCAGGCTCACATGTGTATGTACGCGCCCCGTAGGACAAATTTCCCTCAATTATATACTCATCATCCGAATTATGCAACACCTTCACTCCAAAGGCTTCCATAACCCTTTCAGTAATGCGCACATATGATCTGGCACTTCTCTTGCCTGTAAGATGTATAGACATCCTCCTTTTTGTAATGGGAGCCGCCATAAGAAGAGCGCTAAGGAACTGACTGCTCTTATCAATATTGACATCAAAATTCAGTCCGGCTTCCGATACTTCGCCCAATCCTTTTACCGTAAACGGAAGGGCATATTCATTCTCATGAAATACAAACTCTGCGCCGGCGTCCATAAGCGGAACGATAAGCTCCTTCATCGGTCTGCTCTTCATCTGTTCAGAAGCATTTATGGTATATTCTCCGTCAGATAATGCAAGCATTGCCGTAAGAAATCTTGCTGCAGTACCTGCGGAGCCCACATATATATCGGCTTTTTTTGCAGGAATCCTTCCGCCCTCACCTTTAACCTTTACATTATCTCCATTTAGCTCTATATGAAATCCGAGACTTATAAGGCATTCTATAAAGTACTTTGAATCCCTGCTTGTCTGTATGCCGCTAATCGTTGATGTTCCGTCTGCGAGCGCCGCAATCATAAGCGCTCTGTTGGTTATACTTTTTGAGCCCGGAACATGCACTCTTATATTATTAGTCGCAAGTGGTTTTACAGTATATTCAGACATATCTACCTCTCGTTTAACATATAGTCTTCTGCATCATTGATAACATCATCCAGATCATCTCCGACGTCAATTACCTTAGGCTGTTTTCTATATAACAGGTCATACATTATAGGAACGATAATAAGTGTCATGACCGTTGAGTAGATAAGACCTCCCGATATAACTATCGCCATTCCTTTAGCCATCACAGAACCGGTATCATTTGAAAATACCATATCACCCATGGCAAGGACTGTAGTGAGCGCAGTCATGATAATAGGCCTTAACCTTGTTCTTCCGGTTGCAATCAATGCATTCTTCTTATCTAGCCCCTGAATTCTAAGCTGATTGACATAATCGACAAATACTATACCGTTATTAACCACGGTTCCCATAAGCACCATGAATCCTATAAGTGCCATAGCGCTTATTTCTTCACCGAATATCAGAAGTCCGAGAAATCCTCCGGTAAATGCAAGTGGTATGGTAAATATAATGATAAATGGCGACAGCAGGCTCTGAAACTGCGCTACCATAACAAGATATATGAGTATAAAGCCAAGCAGTATCGCAAGAAGCATCTGATTGAGCATCTCTTCAACCTCTTCCGGCTCGCCCGATATCTCAACAGAATATCCCTCAGGAGCATCATAATTATCAATAAGAGGTTCAAGCTCTCTTGACGCCAGGGTTGCGTTAGCGCCCTCCTCCATCTCAGAAGATACGGTAATATACTGTGTCTGATTTTCTCTTTGTATCACCGATGCACTTTCAACCATCTGTGTTACCGCAAAATCTGACAGCTTATATGTCTTTGTCTTTTCCTCGCCGTTATCATCACGGGATACTGCCTCAAGCTCCAGATCCATAAGACTATCATAACTTAGCGTATCCGTCTCATCCACGATGGTTATATTCATCTTTTCTCCGTCAATTGAGACCGTATCCGCAACCTTTTCGGTTGTAAGTCCGGTACTGATCTCATTATATATCTGTGCGACTGTAAGACCCTTTTTGGCAGCAGCGTCCTTATCTATGGTAAGTTGAACAGCCTTATCGGCGTCTTCAAGTCCGTTCGTGACATTTGTCACACCGTCAACGCCTTCCATAATAGTCTTAATATCGTTACTGATACTTGTAAGAGTATCAGTATCATCCCCATATATATTTACCGAGAGTCCCGACGACATAAGCTCTGATGTCGCCTCATCGGAACCAACTGTTATCTCACACGGTATATCCTTTAATGAGTTTTTAATATCGTCAACAAGTCTGTTCATCTTATTGACAGTAGTTATGTCATCCTCCGGTATTATATAATATATAAATCCGGAGAACGAATTCCCTGGTTCTGCTGATACTGCTCCTCCGACAACCATATTGGTCATTCCCATATTATCCATGGCGCACATTTCTTTAACGCCTTCAACCGATATGACTGAATCTATTATCTCATCCGCAAGCGCTACTGCGGTTTCCTTATCCGTATCCTCAGGCATCTCTGCCATTACATTAATAGTATCTGATGACATATCAGGTATCATGACAATTCCCATACGAAATACCATAACGATACTAAATACCAGAAGCGCAGCCGCAGTAAGAAGCGCAGCAATCTTATATTTCAGACACCATTTAAGAATCCCCGCATAGCCATTCTGTATCTTATTATATATAGGCTGCGACTTTTGCTTTGTTTTCTTCAATGCGACTGAAGCCATTGTAGGAACAATGGTCAGAGCCACGATAAGTGAAGCCGTAAGTGCATATGTTATGGTAAATGCAAACGGTATCACCAGATCTCGTACGATTCCGCTCGTAAATACCATAGGAAGAAATACGCATATAGTAGTAAGGGTGGATGAGATTATGGCAGATGAAACCTGCTTTGCTCCCTGAACAGCTGCTCTTGCAGGCGCAACCCCTTTACTTCTTATACGGAATATGTTCTCTATAACTACTATGGAGTTATCCACCAGCATACCTATTGCAAGCGCCAGACCGGCAAGTGACATTACATTAATGTTAATTCCGGTAAAATACATTATTATAATCGCAAACAATACACTGAACGGTATGCTAAATGCAACAATCAAAGTAGGTTTTACACTCTTTAAGAAGAGTACGAGCACTACGATTGCAAGCAATGCCCCCACAAACATACTGTACAGTACGCTGTCCAAAAACATCGAAATAT
>CASFAQ010000022.1 GCA_949292725.1 uncultured Eubacteriales bacterium
GTAGAGTCTGCAAACTGCATTTTCAACCTGGTAAACTCCGATAATCTTACTAAGCTCTTCTCCCTCCGGATATAGCTCGACAAGCTTATTATCAAGCCCCTGAAGCAATTCCGGTTTATATGTCACAGTCTTTTCATTGTCAAATACCGCGCCATATAATATCCCCGCTTCCACCAGATCCTGAAATATATGACTGCCATAAGAAAGCTCCGGCTGATAACCGGCCCGACGCTCCGCAATCTCACATATTACATCAAATTCACTTATATCTGCAAATGAAGTGGGAACACCAAGCTCCGGGGATGATGTACCTATTCTTCCCGGCACCAGCAGCATAATATGCTTTCCTTTATTCCTGAAATACCAGTTTAATACTCCAAGCGTCTTTGCGACCGTTGGTTTTTTATAATAATCCATATGATAGTATGCAACAGGATCAACCAGTATAATATACTCCAGCCACATAACTTTTGATAATCCCATTGATGCATGTCTTATGTCAAGAAGCACCTGCTTATCGCTTATTTCTTTTGGGATCTCTACGTATTCCTTATCACGTGCCACCTGCAACGGTCTGCATTGCAAAAGATTGATTACATAATCTCCATCTTCGGACACATTTATTGTATACTCGATATCCACAGGATAATCGTAAACCTCCTGAATCAGCGCCAGCATATCTTTCATGGAATTCATAAGACTTTCGTTTCTTACCAGACCTTCACATGAGATAAACATAATATTCTTATGTTCACCCCTGTCCCTGAACATTCTTTCCGTATCAAAATCATGCTCAAACAGAACCTTCTTCAGGTATGCCGGAAGCTTATCTTCTACATCATCAAGTTCCCGGTTCTCCACTGTTCCTTTATTCATATCAATCAGATCGAATTTTCTCTGAGAATACTGATGCTTCTGTATGCTGTTTGTCGCCGCCGTAAGTTTTGGCTTGTCCAGACTCACAAGTCGCGGATAGGACCCCATAGTTCTGTCCACGGCTCCTGTTCCAAGGCCCATAACCAGGCGAAGCATGCCGGCATTAGGGTCAATGGACTCCAAAAAACGATATGGATTATAGGAATATCCGACTCCGGCCGCACAAGGCATGAAGAATCCTTCGTAACGGGAGCCTGAAACCCTCTGCACCAGCAGCGCCATCTGTTCATCGCGCCCTGCAAGGCCCCTTCTTAAGCGGTAATCGAGTGCTGATTTGCTCATTGTGCTGGCATATACGGTCTTTACGGCATTCTCAAATTCCAAAAGTCTTTCTTCCGGCGTTCCGTTATTGGCACAGAATACAGATTCATATTTACCGGCAAATGCATTGCCAAATCCATCCTCCAAAATACTGCTGGAACGGACGATAATCGGATTCTGTCCATAATAATCAAGAAGTCTTATAAACTGCTCTCTTATATTGGCGGAAAATGTACCCGAAAGCAGCTTGTCAGCAACAGTATCTGCAAGGCTGAAATATTCCTCCTGCGTTCTCTGACGGACACGTATATCCCAAAAATCATTATCCACAATATACGAATAAAATACATCCGAGCCGATATAATAAGAATCATGCGGTTCTAGCCTTTTGTACAAATCCGGTCTTTTATTCTCAATCAATTTTCTTGCCAAAAGCATTCCGCAGGCTTTTCCGCCAATCATTCCTGTTCCAATCATCCGGCTGCGTATATCAAAATAATCCTCCGGTTTAAAATTCTCTTTGATAAGCGTACGCATCTTTTCGTCCCTGCTAAGCATTATATTGCACATACGATTACATGCGTCGGTCACGTCCATTCCCTGTCTGTACATTTCTTCGGTAAAGTTGAAGAAGCGATGCCAACTGTCAGTATTCTGTTCATCGTTACCCATGTGATTCTGATTGATAAGGCTATAGAACCGGCTGACCATTACGCCATCAAGTATAGGCTGAAAAACGCCTGTATCCTTTTCATAAAAGTGTGGAAGGAACATTGTATCAGAATACCTGTTCCACACCTTTAATGCCCTGACATATACATTATCATCAACCGAATACGCATCCAAAAAAAGCTGTGTGGTATCTCTGATCTTGGCGATTGCGTCAAATGAGTGTTTTCCACGGATCAGCGGAAAGAATGCCACAGTATCCAAAACAAATAAAAACGGACATGTAACCTTAAAGAAATTGCCCATCATAAGATCCGTGGACCACGCTGTCTGCAGTTCTGACAGACAGTCAAATACATAGAAAGCGTCTTTTCCCTCTTTTTCAATTATGTTATGTATCTCTACCGTGAAAGTCTCAAAGCGGTGCGATAACTTTACCGGAATAATCCTGACTCCGCTCTGTTCCTCTATAAGCGGAGCGTGGGATGCAAATCTGATATATATTATATTTCTCTTATCCTGTACCGCCTGTCTTACATATGGTTCTACAAATAACTTAAATGTATCAAGTGAATCAACCCTCCAGACTACATTATCTCCCATACGTATATTGTCAAGCACCGTATCCATCTGGGGTATTCCGGATAAAACTCTTTCAAACGCCGCCACAGAATCACACCTTTCTAAACTATATTCATATCAGCCCTTAATCTGTCTTGTCACATCATCTATTAGAAATCTTACAAACTCGGATTCACATCCTGTTTGCTCAAAAGCTCCATCTGTTGCAAATATCATCTCACTTCTGTGCGTCTTATTGTACGAATCCCAGTGTGGCAAGTCGCTTCCATCCGCATCCTTGCCGTTTGGATTACCGGTTTTAATAAAATTTGTCAAATAGTTGCACATTTGACGCGCAAGGTCATAATGTTTACCAACAAATGGCCGCCAGCATTTGGCGAGTGTTTCAAAAAAGAACCACAGATCCACTGAATGAAACGTTCCCGGATTATCCTCTCCCGGAATATGCGGTTCAAAACGATAATAATAACAATTTCTGGGACGTATGCTTTCCTGATTCAATAAAAATGAGCTTTTAACCGTACATTCAATACCGCTAACCGGCGCAAATCCTTCTGCCATTTTTCTGTGCGCCTCGGCAAACTGCAGGAATACTTCCGCATTATCGCCGAATAGTTCATATGATCTCCTTTTAAGCCCATCTTCACTTTCAGTTCTTATAAAATTCGGGAACTCATCCGCGGTATTGCCCGCCATAACAGGCACATCACCGTATCTACCCTCAGCAAAGAGCCTGATTGGATCGCCCACACAGATATTATTGTCCAAAACAGTTAACATCATTCCGTGCTCCCACATAAACTCATAATATCTGTCGCGAATAAACTTCGCATCGAGTCCTCTGGCCTCATCAAGTGTCTTTACCCCGAGATATTCGAAGAACAATTCTCCCATCTTCTCAGCGTCCTCAAGCGTCTTTGGAACACCTACAGACTCCTCGCCATACGGACTGCGTATCATAGCGCTCATAATTACAGCCTTATGAAACAATCCGAAATTATCAGGACATGTCATCTGGGTCAGCACGCTTCCTCCTCCTGCCGACTGACCTGCAATGGTAACATTGTCAGGATCCCCGCCAAACGCCGCAATATTGGCAGCCACCCAGCGAAGCCCTGCCTGCTGGTCGAGATTGCCAAAGTTGGCAGGTGCTTCCGGCGATTCCTTCGTAATATCGGGATGAGCCAGAAATCCAAAAACATTAACACGGTAATTCACCGTAACAACTACAACCCCTCTTCTTGCAATGCGTTCGCCGTCAAACTCCATCTCAGAAGGGTATCCCCACTGAAGTCCCCCTCCAAAATACCACACGAGTACAGGCAGGCGCTCATCCGTATTCTTTGCGCCCGTCCATACATTCAGATAAAGACAATCCTCATCCATGGGTATCTCAGGATCAACATGCCATTCCCTGCAGTATATATCCGTTCCCAGTCCGGGTGTGCTCTGCATGGAAATCGGTGCAAAGCGGCTTGCATCCCGTACTCCTTCCCAGTCTTTTACGGGCTGCGGCGCACGCCATCTGTTTGCACCTGTGGGCGGTGCGGCAAACGGAATCCCCTTAAACGCCGTAATTCTTGGATCTGCCGCTTCAATCCCTCTAACGTAACCATTCTCTGTTTTTGCTACCCTGATCATTATTATATCCTCCCCTTATATTTACCATCTTCCGGGTCTGCCCCAGCCACCATTCTGGAAACTTCCGGTCGACATATTGACACTTGTAAAGGTAACCGAATCACCCTCTGTAAGTGCATTCAGATCGCTTCCATAGTATATGGTGTATGTGGCTCCAAGCTTCATCTCTTCACATGACATTATTACAGACTGAAAACTTTTTGCAGGCTGTGCCGACAATACTGTGTTACCATCCTCATCCATAAGAACAACATATGTTGATGCACTTTGTGTGGAAGAAAAACGTATGTTAACTGATGGCTGTGATGAACCATCGGTCGGTGCAGCATCCATACCTGACGCACCTGCCGCTATCAGTGTTCCTCCCGATATCTCGCATACAGAATTACCGCTGTCCCCATAATCTATTACACCATTGCCTGAATTGGTCGGGCCATTAACAGTAACATTTCCTCCATACATGAATATATTTCCATTGGAATCAATACCGTCTCCATCGGCGTCTATTATAATATCGCCACCACGTATGATAATCTGATAATTAGTTGTGGTTGCTGACTCGTCCTTCTGAAACCAGTCTCCAGGCATGCCCGGACCACCGGCTGTCATTCCGTCATTACCTCCACCGGCATTAATACCTCCATCTCGTGCGCATATATTTAGCACGCCTCCGTTAATGGATATGTCGGCACTCTCAACACCTTCATATGATTCCTTAATTGTTATATTGCCCCCATTTATGACAAGTCCTGTGTCGGAATGGATGGCATCATCTCCGGCAGACAGTTCATAATATCCTCCGTCAATGCATATATATTTGTTGGAATGAATACAGTCGTCAGCAGATGTATTTACGATAATATTGCCAGCCGTATCGGGAATATGAATGGTTGTTCCGGCCTTTATCCCCTTATAGCTTCCGTCATCCGATGAACCTGATGCATTCTTTGCGGTTACGTTAATCGTGGACGGATTAAGATAAAGCGTGCGGTATACACTTATGCCATCGCCATTTTCCGAAATAATATTATAATCTCCACCGTCAATATCCATATTGCCCTGTTCTGCCAGAGTAGAATCCGCTTCGATATCTTCCTCATCAAGAGTTATCTTAAGTCCGTCGCTATTGGATTTGACCGATATGTTTCCGTTATGTATTCCAATATTCCACTTTGCAACAATTCCGTTATGTCCTGCCGCCGTATCATCAGGTCCGCTTACATTAATGGATGTATCTATAATCCTGATATCATTGGTACATTTAATACCGTTACCATATGTAGAAGTAATATTAAGCGTTCCTGTTCCATTTATGGTCAGCGGAGTCTTTTTGCACACTATACCGCCTGTATATGTAGTTGAAGTGCCATCATCCTTATCAATTCCGGCAGCTCCGGTATCCGTCAATGTGGACACACTTCCATCGGGTATTGTGATAACAGCCTTTGGTACATTGCTCTTAATGGTAATGAGGCCCGTATCAGACGTCGGCTCAGTATTGACTGAAGAATAAAGATTTATTCCGTTAAGTATCAGATGAACCGGCTCCGTAAACGTATCGTCTGTATATTCTACTTCTATAAGACCATCCGAGCTCTGTCCTGCTTCTGTCTGTATCATATAGGTACCGGGCGCCGTAATCTTTAATTTGTTCTTAGTACTTATCTGATATGTGTCAGTCGTAATCTTTTCTGCAGGCGCTGTAACCGGCATATTTATAAGCGTTGCACCCTCCGTCGATGCATTTAAATCGTTATCATCATAATCCGTGCGGACAGGCTCAATATACCCTGCTATCGAATCATCTCCCGTATACTCACTCTCACCCGGAGTAGGAATCGGTACGTTATCAGGTCTTGTTGTCACAGTGGCTGTTGCGGTCGGTACAACAGCCTCCGAAGGCATCGCAGCAGATAAAGAAGATATCTCATCGGATGTACTCGCGCTTACAATTGTATAGCGATACCTGAACATCTGCGCCGCCCTAATCTTTTTAAGCTTACCCGCCGTTATATTATTCTTCTTTGTAACATATAATTTCAAGGTTTTACTTTTTTTAAAAGTGAATTTTCTGGTTTTATTTGACTTAATCTTTTTACCCACAGAAAGTTTTTTGCCGGTAGTATAATACACGGTATATCCTTTTTTTGCTTTTACCTTCACCTTCACCTTGTCCGTGTACGTGCCGGATTTCTTTGAAATCTTATATCCCAATGTCTTCGTACTCGCCTGACCTGCAATCAGGCAGCTTCCTATCAGTGCGCATATCCGAAAACTTAGAAGCAATAGTTGACAGCATGTCTAACAGTCTGTGGTCATTTTCAACGTGAGCCTCTATCTCCTTTACCAAGGATTCCTGTTCATTACATAAAATCTCAATGCTTCTTTTTTTCTCTGTCTGGTATTCATTCTTCTCATTACCCCCGGTAAATCATATTCTACAGGTATTATCTGCCCGTCAAGCTAAAATGGTTCAATATTTCGGAGCATAATTTATATACTTCCTTTAAATGTAATATCTTTAAACATTATATTATTTTTCATTTAAAAAAACAATAAAATCTTCATTATCAAATCAATTTGATGTACAATAAGGCAGGAAATCAAATGATACTATAGAACTTGAAAGGTTTAACATAATATATGGAAAAAATCTTACCACCGGCAATGTTTTTAGAAATGTAATTATATTCTCACTGCCCTACCTGCTCTCTTATTTTCTACAGACGCTTTACGGCATGGCTGATCTGTTGATTATCGGTCAGTTCGAAGGTGTGGATTGCACCACCGCCGTTTCCATCGGTTCCCAGATCATGCATATGCTAACCGTAATCATAGTGGGACTTGCCATGGGGACTACAGTAAATATCGGGCAGGCAATAGGAGCCGGAAGAAAGAATCGGGCATTACGATATATTGGCAACACCATAACGCTGTTTATGACTCTGTCAATAATTCTGACAGTGATTCTTCTGCTGCTTGTGAATCCTGTTATCACGATAATGTCCACTGCCATAATCCTTGCACTTGGCTTCGGTCTTTTGGTCTCCCTGGCAGTTTGCTTTACCGCAGAATCCATAGTCACACTGTTTACGGACAGCAGCACTGCAAATGGAGAATTGGTTATACGCGCCGGAGGTCAGTACCTGAGAGGATATATATATGGGACTGCATATTTGCAGGAATCCACTTTAGCTTCAGCGGATACTTTTGCGCATGCGGAAAATCCGGACTGTCATTCCTGCATAACATCCTTTCCATCGTTCTTGTGCGTATTCCCGGTGTTTATCTGACTTCAAAGTTGTTTTCATCCACACTGCTTCCTATGGGACTTGCTACGGCGGCCGGCTCCTTACTCTCAGTTGTCATCTGCGTAATTGCATTCGCAGTTGTCAATCACAGGGTAAGCTCAACCGGGCAGTGATCCGAACCCATAATCTGCGTATGGATTGCGGCGTCACTTATTCTGTCCTTAAGAGCCTCGGACACTACAAAATAATCAATGCGCCATCCCGCATTCTTTGCTCTTGCCTGAAACATATATGACCACCATGAATACATGCCCTCCGCATCCGGATAGAAAAATCTAAAGGTATCGATAAAACCATTATCCAATATCGTCTGGAAGCAGGACCTTTCTTCGTCCGTAAATCCGGCATTTCTACGATTGGTCTTAGGATTCTTAAGGTCTATTTCATGGTGCGCTACATTAAGGTCCCCACAAAAAATCACAGGCTTATTCTCATTAAGCTTCTTTATATATATAAGGAAATCTGCCTCCCATTTCATCCTGTAATCAAGCCTTGCAAGCTCCCTTTGTGAATTGGGTGTATACACCGTTACCACATAGAAGTCTTCGAATTCTGCCGTTATCACCCTTCCTTCATGGTCGTGCTCATCCACTCCGATACCATAGGTTACATCTAAAGGCTTTATCTTGGTAAAAAGAGCTGTTCCGGAGTAACCTTTTTTATCTGCATAATTCCAGAACTGATAATATCCGGGAAGATCCAGATCATGCTGTTCCTCCTGAAGCTTTGTCTCCTGCAGACAGAATATATCCGCATCGGCTTCTTTAAAATAATCCATAAACCCTTTCTTCAGACAGGCTCTTAATCCGTTGACATTCCATGATATTAATTTCATATTATTACACGCTCCCATATACATTTTATAATGGTTATTATACTGATTATATATTATCCGGTCAATGTATGTTTTAAGGAAGCTAATAACAAGGGATTGGACCGATTCATAAGAACCAATCCAATCCCCGTAAGGCTAAAATCATAATTCCGTTAATTGACTGTCATACTGATTTCTCTTGATATACCGTTGATTGCGATTACATGTATGGTGCATGTTCCTTTTGCTTTTGCTGTAATCTTTCCTTTCTTGTTTACAACTGCAATACTCTCATCTTCAGATATGTAATGTATTAATGGTCCATGTTTCTTTGACAGCAGTTTTCTTCCCTTCTTCTGCTTTACAATTCTGGCATTAATCCTAGTACTCTCTTCAACATTAAGAGTGATATTCCTGTTAGCAATCTTTATCTTATCAGGATTAGTCAATTTCTTGTTCTTGTTTCCTACAAAGTGATATGTGAGTGATTTTGCCACATAGGTTTTCTCTACGTCTACAATCCTGTATGCATATACTCTCGCTTTGTATTTTCCGTTTGGCTTAAGTTTCCTTCCGCTGAGTTTCTTGATTGTTGCGGACAGCTTCGTTGCCTTCTTAATGGTCTTTACAATGTTTTTCTTCTTAAACTTCTTGCTGCACTCTGTGACGAAAATGTCGTATCCGTCAACATCCTCTGTCTTTGACCATGTAAGGAACATCTTTCCATTGACCAATGATGCGGCTTTTTTACCCGGAATTACAACAGCTTCCTGCTCTTCCGATGATGTTATGCCGGTCGGCTGAGAAACTGCTTCGCCTCCCGTCTGAACTCCCGTAGAGCCTCCCGCAATCTGAGAGCCTGTTGAATTATCCTGTGGCAGGATCCACTTAGCATAAAGTGTAATGTCACTGGTCACGCCCTCAGTGAAATCATAGAGTTCTTCATCCGTACATCCGGCTCCTGTATACCAGCCGCCAAATATATATCCTTCACGTATCGGAGTCTCAGGTATCATGATAACTGTGCCGGAAAGTACAATCTGTGAATCCACCGTAAGGCCCTCTGCCTGGGTGTCAAATACAACCTCTCTTCCTAGTCCGACAGATACATCAAGGTCCGCACTCAGAGCGTCAATTGTATATGTGTCACCTATAATGATTTCTTCATCCTTATCGTCAGTCACTCCAATCCAGATAGGATTTGTGGTATCACTTCCGGTATAGGTAAAGATAACTTTACTTCCGTCAACCACTCTGTCGCCTGATGTGATAGCAATATCATCTGCAGTCACCTCAATATCGTCACCAAATGTTACTGTGTAATCTCTAAGCCACTTAGCATACAGCGTTATGTCCTTTGTTACAGCTTTATTAAATTCGTAAAGGTCTTCATCCGCACACTCAGGAGTAGTATACCAGCCACAGAATGTATGATCATCCCTTACAAGCGCTTCAGGCTCTTTAACTGACGTACCGTTAAGCACAATCTGAGGTTCCACCGTAAGGTCTTCCGTCCGGGTGTCAAATACAACCTCTCTTCCCTCCTTAACGGATATGTCAAGATTTTCACTCAGAGCCTCAACCGTATATGAGCCTCCGGTACCAAGCTTCACATTTTTATTATCCTGAATGCCAATCCATACAGGATGAGCTATATCCGTGCCCTTGTATGTGAATACTATCTTGCTGTCAACAACTACTCTGTCGCCTGATGCGATAATGACATCATCTGCCGTTGCCGCAATGTCATCACTAAAGGTTACTACATAATCCTCAATCCACTTAGCATA
This sequence comes from uncultured Eubacteriales bacterium, assembly GCA_949292725.1. Classification (GTDB taxonomy): domain Bacteria; phylum Bacillota; class Clostridia; order Lachnospirales; family Lachnospiraceae; genus V9D3004. The sequence goes on from CASFAQ010000022.1 coordinate 10,005, forward strand.
AAGTGTAATATCCTCGGTTACGGCTTTATTAAAGTCGTAAAGGTATTCATCCGCACACTGAGGATCCGTATACCATCCACTGAATGTATAATTATCCCTTACAGGCGCCACAGGCTCGCTGACTGTTGTGCCGGAAAGTACAATCTGTGAAGCCACCGTAAGACCTTCCGTCCTGGTGTCAAATTTAACTTCCCTTCCTTCCTCAACGGATATGTCAAGGTTGCTGTTTAAGATGTCTATCGTACATGCACTTCCAATACCAAGCTGCGTACTTGTACCCTCATCTGTGTTAAACCACATAGGATGAGCAAAATCCGCATTGGTACAGAAGAATTCCATCTTGCTTCCGGAACCAACCTTGTCTCCGGAATTGACTGAAATACTATCCGCAGTTGTCTTGATATTATCATCATATTTGACGGTGAAGTACGTTACGAACTTAAAGTTTACAGTAACCGATGAAGGGAGTTCATCATATGAAAACGTATTCGTGTCATTCCTTGTGAACTCATATGCACCGTCTATATCCCAGCCGGCTATCATCCTACCGCTGTTCGGCACCGCAGTAAGCACAACCTCCTCACCCGGATACAGTGTAATCCGGTCGGTATAATCCTCATTGACTCCTTCTATCTGCCAGTCAATGGCTCCGCCTCCCTTGGTCGCAAGTGATACTTCCTTAGCAGTCTGAGCGCTGAATGTCGGAGTCAGGTTTATATCTTCCGTAATCTTAACTGTATAAGGATTATCCGTGCTCACGGTATTACCGTCTGCATCAATCCATTTATCAAAAGCATAACCACGGTCAGACTGTGCCGTGAAATCAACTTCACTTCCGCCCTCAACCTTGCCATCCTCATTAACTGTTGCATCAACTTTAGCAGTTCCATTTTCTGCCTGTGTTACACCTACATCAAATAATTTTGCAGCGACATTAGCTCCAATTACGGTATCTGCTGTAATATTAAAGGTGTACTCACCATTTGTCGGCTGTGTATCTAAGAGTATGTCATTTGCTGTCCATGACGCATCTTCAGCTATTTCAAAGCCGGACGCCGCCTTAACTGTAATCTGCGTATCGCCTTCTATAGCATCAAGATTTGTAATTTGCTTTCCGTCTGCATCATAAGCATTGAGATTATCGCCAAGTGTAAGCTTATATTCGTCTCTTGCAAATACAGCATTCAAAATCACACTTGAATCCGGCATTGTAACCTTATATGTCGGTTCGTCGCTAAATATCGAGCCTCTTCCTACCTCAATATACTCCCATTGCACGAAATGCCATCCTTCTGCGGCTACAGGCTCAAAATTCATCTCATAGCCTGCGGCATATGTATTGCCATTTGTGAAGTACTCATTATCAGTTATTACCTTATTCTCCACTGTCTCGCCATTTACTGTAGGATTATCCGGAAGAGCATTCACTGTCAGAGTGTTACTCTTTTCACGCAGGCGTACAACAACGTGCATATCCTTGTCACTAATTACTTTGCTGAAGGTCGTCTCGCCCGGATTATTATGGTCTATCAAATCATCCGAATTATAGTATGTTGTAGCAAGCCATGTCTCTACCTCATATCCCTCATAGGGTTCTACACGGAAAATAACCGTCTGTCCGGATGCTGCCTTTGTGGCATCCTTTGGCGCTATTACCGATACCTTTCCGTATTCGGCAGGCTCTACTGTGGCCGTAACATTATATACAGGTCCGCTTACAACCAATGTAGCCGAAGGCCAACTCTCTATAATATAGTTATCAGAAATAAATCCCTGCGAGTAAATATAATTTCCGCCATATATACCTTTCAAATTATCCCTTGTCGGATTAAATTGAATCGTATATGCGCCGGCGCCAACATTACTACCCGAGAAATATGGCTGACCGTTACGGTCCATAATTGCCAGACGACGATAGTTAACCGACTGCCAGTGAGACGCTATATATGGTCCTTCCTTAAACAGTGTAAGGTCATTAAGGCCGTCCTGCTCGCTAAAGTCCATAAGTCCCTCATAGCTGACACTGCGCTGCATCGCTTTTAAATCAATGCCGGATATGGTGTCTTCCGTATAAGCATAGGATTCCTCCAATCCACTGACTGAGGCAACTGCCGGTTCAACTTCAAAGTAATAAGTTGTCTTCCTGCCGTTAATCGTATAATCAAAGCAGTATTTACCGACCCATCCGGCACGATTACCGTTAAATCTGTTTGTAACGGTATCTGTTCCACCAGAAGCGTCTATTGCAAAAGCAAAGTATAAGTTGTTCGCAGCATAATCATCGAAGCTGCGGTATCTTCCAACTTCATCAACATATTTTTTAAGAGTTATGGCGCTAAGCTCATCTTTACCAAATACCAGGGTGTCCGTGATATTTCCGTTCTCATCAAAGGTAAATAATGTGAAATTAAGATTGTCACCATATGTATATTTTTCCCTGATATCGAGGAACTGCGTACTGCTGCCAAGCATACCCTGGACAAAGAATACAGGTTCATCCGGTTCATAGCTCACAGGGTAGAATACTCTGTTACCGGAATAATAGCATGTTACGGAATATACTCCGTCTTCTACACCTACATTGTCTATCCGGGCTATACCATTCTCAATCGTCGCGCTGTATGAGATCTCGCTGGCTGTACCGGAAAGCGTAAAGATTACATCACCGCCCGGTACGGAATATGTATCTATTCCGGTAAGAGTTGCGGTAATCACTCCGTTTTCCGAATCTACCGTTACTTCCTTAAACTGTGCATTTCTACGTTCGAGGTTAATCGTTACATCAGGAGAATATACGGTTACAACATCCTTTTCAAGCATCGCTGTAACACGGCAGCGATATACTCCTGCATCATCTTCTGAACCGTATCTGACAGACAAAGTGTCATTCTTCATACTGTTGATTGATGTCCACTTGCCTTTATCGTTTTTCTTTTCCCATTGATAGTGCAGCTTTGCGTCTCCTATCTCTTCTGCATTATCGATAACAACCTTACTCGAAACAACAGTATCAGGATATGCGTTAAGCTCTCTTGCCGTAACACTCAGTACCGGTGTATTCTCAGGCTTTGTATATGTTATTAGCTCTTCACTGAAAATACTCAGATTAGGTTGTCCACTGCCTATAGTCTGTATCTTATATCTGTACTCATTTCCCGGTATAAGATTCTCATCCATGTACATGAAATGGTATGAGCCATCCTCATTAATATCTGTAAAATCATTCATACTTATAGTATCTATCAGATAGTAATCCGCGCCTGCTGTCGTCGTATAGTAACGATAGAGGTTAAATCCAACCGCTGAACCTGTATAATCCCACTCAAGTGCAATCGCATCATCCGTAGTAAGCTCGTCATTGGCGGAGAAATTCTCCGGCAATCTAGGAGGCTGTGTTACACTCGTAACAAGGTATGTAACAACCGGATACATATTCTTATATAAGAAACTTGTCATACGCCAGTTAAAACCATATCCGTACTCTTCAGCTATATTTGGAAGAGCCTGCATTTCGGCTGAAAATGATGAGCCTGATGTAGTAATATTAACTTTTCCGGCTCCGTGCGTCGTTCCTACCATTACACCTGCCTTTACGCCTCCTGCTCCGCCGCCTGCTTTAAAGCTGACTTCACATTCCCAGTTAAAACTCTTCTCACTCTCCTGTGTCATGGATATAGTCTGTTGGGTAACGGTCTGTCCATAACCCATCTTCATGGCATTGCCCGGATAACTAAGAATCTGATACCAGCTTGCCGGCAACTGCCCCTCGCTTGTAGGATATGACGATGGTTCTCCTACGGTATGGGTCAGTACAACATCTTCTATCTCCGGAATAACGTCTGAATACTGCTGGTATATCTTATTATATTTTTCAAGGGATACCACTTCAACTGAAGGCTCATATGGTATGTTAACCGTCACAGTCTGCGGCTCACTTCCCGGTACGATTGCCTCATATACATACGTTTCCACAGGCATTGCGTACAGCACGACGCTGTCCTGTCCTACCTGTGTGCTGTAATTTATCTCATATTCAAGGCTGGACGTCTGCTGAAATTCCCATGTGAAGCTGTTATTTATCTCTGTCTCAAACTCATAGCTTGCAATCTTTATACCAAAGATGGATATATCCTGTTCATATCCGGCATATATACCTGCAGAGAATCCATGTGTATGAGAACTTCCGCTGCCGGTTCCCGTTGATGAGGCGTAGGATGTGGATGACTCCATCATCTGATTATCCGCAACCGACTCAAGGTCCTTAAAATGCGGAGGAGATGCAAGCACCGCTAAAACCTCCGGATCCGCATATGAATAGTAGTGCTCCCCGGTATAGCGCATAATCACCGTATCGTTCAAATCACAGTCCGGCAGGGCAAATCTAAGCGCCGTACGCCGTTTATTATTGGAATGTTCATATTTGAGCGTCTTTACGGAATGCATTTTTTTCGCATCCGTCTGAGACGTATCCTTAGTGAAGTTAAGCACCGCAGTTGACGTATGAAAATCACGGTCACGCGCAACGGTATACATACTCTGAAGCACATGTTCCACAGTTCCGCTCGTAGGCGTACTCTTCTGATAGTAATGGGCTCGCGTTATCAGTACATCAGTACCGCTGCCGTTAAGGTCTGCCGCCCTTGCGCCGTATTCCACATAATGATAGTTGTCCGTATGACCGTTTAGATACAAACTGTTATTCTTAATCATATCGAGAATTGTAAGTTCGCCTTCCTCATTGTATCCAATCATAAGACTATCCATATAGATGGCGGGAGATTCCGTTTTGCCATAGAAACTACCCACGGCAATATTGGCTGCCATATTAACTCTGCTGTAATATGTATTCTCATCTTCGATATTCTCATATACTCTGGTGCTTGAATTCTCCATTTTCTCAAACGGATCAAAGTTCTTCTCTGCCGCACGGCTAAAGGTGCTGCCATTCCACTCGTATACGGAAACGTAACGTGTCTTTGCATCCTCCCCGAGTACGCTGCCCCCCAAAACAAGCTCCTCAACACCGTCACCGTCTGCATCACCTGCAGTAAAGGTTGTACGCACAAGTGAATCGCCGTCTGCGGTTGTCAGAGGAAAATCAACAGATTCAGCAAGCATATAAGTACCCTTCTCCTCACTGTAAGGAGCTCCCCAGCGAATGGTAGCATTATGTTCGGTGGAGTAGACGAACCCATTATCCGAATCATGCTGGCTGATAAATCCGTAACTTACGGCAAGGTCGTCCACACCATCCTGATTGAAGTCTCCTGAGGAGAGACTTACCATATTCGGCACACGGCCATAACCATTCTCCGTATGTACATTACCATTGGTATCCCTAAGTTGGAGCGGAATATCAAACGCCTTTTCCCAGTTTCCGGTAACTTCCTTCTTGAAGCCGATCTGATAATCATAAATCTCCACCCTGGCTTCATTATGATACCATGTGCTCATCGTAGGAATATATACGGCAATTTCATCCGTACCATCGCCGTCGTAGTCACCCGCAGCCATCTTCATATAATTGTATGCCATATATTCATTTACGAAGTCACCGTCATCGTCGTAGTTCGATTCATTCTGATTAAACGCCTTTGCCGTATCCTTCCAGTCCACGTCAATCTTATTGCCTAAGCAAATGCCTTTACCATAACCTTCATCTGAACCGTAGGTAAAAACTTTATATTGCTCAGTATTATTGTAGTTTCCGACATAGAGGGATAGCTCACCGCGGACCGTCTTGTAATTAAAGGTAACATCGCCCTTTTCACCACCGTCAGTATCATTTGTTTCCTCACTGTATATGACCGGACGCATGACGAGTGTTGCAACATTCCATTTTCTGCCATTATAGTTGACATCCTTTATTTCGCTTGAATTATTAATATATTGACTTAAAAAGTTTCCCTCTACGGCAATGGAATAAACACCTTTTTCACCACTTGCTACCGATGGAGTGTTCCAACCTCTATAACCTCTTGGTTCATTGCGAAAGAATGTATCATAGTCCTGTACCTCTGATACATTATAGCCGTACAAGGCACCTTTACCGGCGCCATTTACCACACCGGCAGGTTCCATGAGAAGCTCCGGCACCTCAAACATCGTAGTATATTCCCTTCCGTATGGGGTATCGGTTATATCCTCATTCTCGTTATACCCATCCGGCGCATCAGTGTCAAAGCCGAGTGCGTCAAACACGGTAAGACTGTCGTCACTTGTACCTGACGCCATCACATCAAGTGACAGCACGGGGATACTCAGGATAACAGCCAGCACAAGGCATATGAACCTTTTTGCTTTCCTATTCTTCATTTTCCTTCCTCCTCGTATAATGATTGCAAATTACATTTCCACCTTGATTACGTTCTGTTCACGTAACACAGTTTCACATGTATAATATAACAAGAAAATCTTATTTTTTTGAAAAGCAAGGAAAAACTCACTTTTTACGTCTCAATAAAAAAAGATGTGTAAAGCATGCATCATTCATACCTTACACATCCAATATATATTCTGTCTTATCTTAATTACCCGTACAACCGTGTTTGTCCTCTCCGCATGAGTGCCCGCCACAGCTGTGTCCGGTTTCATGATGCTCACAGTGCACATTCGAATCAAACTCTAATGTGCCGGACAGATACGCCTTTACCGCATCATCCGCCAGACCTGAAACGCCGCCGTACAGCTTTATCCCCGCATCGGCAAGAGCGTTCTGCGCACCGGCTCCGATGCCACCGCAGATAAGCACGTTTACGCCTGTATTCGACAACAGCCCGGATAAGGCGCCATGCCCCTGACCATTTGTATCCACAATCTGTGAATCTGTAATCTGTCCATTATCGACATCATAGATTTTGAACTGTTCGCTATGTCCAAAATGCTGAAAAATCATTCCGTCCTCATAAGTTACTGCAATTTTCATAATCATTACCTCTTTCCGCTATTATACTGTTCTCTACATTATAATAAGTAAATGCCGGGAATGCAAATATCAATCAGACAATGATTCTGCTTTCTGTATGCCCCCGGCGAGATTCCGGTATATTTTTTAAATGTCCTGGAAAAATGGGCGTAACTGGCATATCCTGTCATCAACTGTGCCTGAGATACCGTATACCCTTCCTGTAAAAGCTGTTGGGCACGAGCTATTTTCTGTAACGTAATATAAGTGCTGACCGTGGTTTTGGTATGCTTCTTAAAGATTCGCGAAATATAATCCGGGTGAAGATGAAACTGGTCTGACAGATCTTTTAGCATCACAGGCTGATCAATATGTTTATCCAGATAACGTATAATATCTGTTACCGTCTGCTGAGAGACGGAGCGCCTGACATTATCCGGTGTCTCCTGCCTGCGCCGGATAATACGTTCTAATTTCTCCATGCACTCAAATAAAATCTTTAACGCGCCAAAAGACCTCTTTTCTCTAATGTCAAGCAGTTCATCAAGGCTTTGCTGCATAGTCTGCAAGTCCTTTGTCCCAAGCGGAAGCAGCAACGGATGAGCCGTATCTAACAGATGCCTGTAAGCAGGTTCATCACATATCAGCTGATTAAGCCATACAGCATTTATTGAGAGAATATAACGTTCATAAAGCTGTTCGCCCCGGTCAAAAAGCTGATGTACGCAAAAAGGAGGAATAATAATCAATGAGCCCTCCTCTGCACTGACTACCTGATTGCCCAGCAGCACATTCGGCAGTGAAGAAAGTGTCAGGTAAATCTCCACTCCGTCGTGAATATGGGGCAGAACCGGAGCGGTGCAAATGTTTTTTCTATATACAACTTCAAAGGCAGATTCCTGCCCCGGATAAAAAATCGGTTCCGGCATATCATTTTCCTCCATCTGATATAATCATATCATTGATGTGTCTCATATTCAACACAAAAAAGTCGGATTATATCATAAAAAGGTAAAGATTATGTATATATTTTTTTACCATATTCCCTTACACTGAGCTTACAGAACTTAACCTGACATGCACGTAAGGAGGAATGAGATGGAACAGATACGATTGGGAATCATCGGAATCGGCGGCATGGGAGCAAACCATGCCAGAATAATTGCGGAGGGAAAGGTGCCGGCCCTGAAGCTTACGGCAGTGGCAGATATCATGGAAAATCGAAGAGCCTGGGCACTTAAGGAATATGGCGGAGAGGTTGCCGTCTTTGACGAGGGAAGCAAGCTCATAGAGAGCGACGCATGTGATGCGGTGCTTATCGCAACTCTCCATTATATTCATCCATCTCTCGCCATAAAAGCACTGGAGCACGGACTACATGTAATCAGTGAAAAGCCGGCAGGAGTTTACACCAAACAGGTGCGAGAGATGAATGAAGCGGCCGAAAAATCAGACAAGGTATTTGCCATAATGTTTAATCAGCGGACCAACTGCCTGTATCGTAAGATGCATGAGCTTGTTTCCGGTGGAGAACTTGGCAGGATTAAGAGAGTGAACTGGATTATTACCGACTGGTACCGCACCCAGAGTTATTATGATGCGGCAGACTGGAAGGCAACCTGGGACGGTGAGGGTGGAGGCGTGCTTTTGAACCAGTGTCCTCATCAGCTTGATCTGCTGCAGTGGATATGCGGGATGCCCATCCGGGTCAGAGCATTCTGTCACGAGGGAAAATGGCATAATATCGAGGTAGAGGATGATGTAACGGCTTATCTGGAATTTGCAGATGGTGCTACAGGTGTCTTTGTCACCACCACAGCTGATGCTCCCGGTACAAACCGGTTTGAGATTACGCTTGAGATGGGTAAGCTTATATGTGAGAATGGCAAACTGCTTCTGTATCGGCTAAGCGAGAATGAGCGGGATTTCTGCATGAGCGCGAAGGAAGGCTTCGCCCAGCCAAAGTGTACGTTTGAGGAAGTTGAGACAGATGGACAAAATGAACAGCATGTCGGCGTGCTCAAGGCCTTTGCAGACAGAATTCTTCACGGCACGCCTCTTGTAGCGGAGGGCGCTGAAGGCATTCACGGACTAACCTTATCTAATGCCATGCATTTGTCGAGCTGGCTGGATAAAATGGTGGAAATCCCATTTGATGAGGACTTGTTTTTAACTGAGCTTAATAAAAAAAGAGCCTTTTCCCAAAAAAAGACGGGCAGTGGCGTTGTATTTGACACTACCGGAACATATTAGGAGGATGAAAGATGTTTGAACATATTGTACTTACGGGATTTGCGGATGAGATTGACTCATCCCTTGACACTCAGATGCAGGTATTAGATAAATTGCATATGAACCATATTGAAATGAGGGGCGTGGACGGAAAGAATCTGGTGGATTATTCTAAGGATGAAGCCAAAGAAATCAAGAGACGTCTTGACGAGAGAGGCTTCTTACTCTCTGCCGTCGGTTCCCCTCTTGGTAAAATCGGTATCCTTGATGATTTTGCACCCCACATGGAGCTCTTTAAGCACACGGTGGAGCTGGCACACATTATGGATACCCCCAATATCAGGATGTTTAGCTTCTATATGCCACAGGGGTGGGATATCGCAGAGTACAGAGGAAAAGTGATGGAGCAGCTGGGATCATTCGCAGACTATGCCGAAACAAATGATGTGGTTTTGCTCCATGAGAATGAGAAGGGCATCTATGGGGAGATGGCAGATGACTGTGCCGAGATTATGAAGCATTTTTATGGTGAACATTTTAAGGCAGTATTTGACTTTGCTAATTTTGTACAGGCCGGACAGAACACCATGGAGGCATATGAACTGCTAAAGCCCTATATCGCCTATATCCATGTCAAGGATGCATTATATGCAGATGGCAGCGTGGTTCCCGCAGGATACGGGGATGGTCAGGTAAAAGAAATCTTAACAAGACTTAGGGAGGATAATTATACGGGGTATCTCTCATTAGAACCTCATCTGTCAGACTTCACCGGATTTGCAAATCTGGAAAAAGACGGAAGGATTGAAAGAAAGCTCTCCGGCGAAGAAGCCTTCACTCTGGCTCATGCATCTCTGGTAAAGCTTCTGGAGGAAATTTATAAATAATTTTTTGTGATATCGGGCCATGGACAGCTAAGGCTATAATTGACGTATGATTTCATATATAGTACAATGGCTGTAAATATTTATACAATTACAAGGAGGAACCATTATGCTGAAAAATAAAGTAGCCGTCATCACCGGCGGCACCAGAGGAATCGGATATGCAACCGCGAAAAAATTTCTGAGCAATGGGGCGAAAGTTGTTCTCTTCGGTTCCAAAGAAGAGACCGTAAGCAAGGCTCTTGCTTCTTTAAAAGATGAGAATCCTGACTGGGAAGTGTCAGGAGCCTGTCCGAATCTTAATGATGCCGAAGCCGTGGCAAAAGAAATGGCAAAGGTAAACGAAACCTATGGAAGAATTGATATCCTGATAAACAATGCAGGTATATCAGACAGCACCGGAATCGACGATTATACCTCAGAGCAGTTCGCAAAGATTATGCAGCTGAACGTCAATGCAGTGATGAACGGTGTCCTTGGAGTGGTTCCGATCATGAAAGCACAGGGCGGCGGAGTAATCCTGAATACCAGCTCCATGGTAAGCATCTGTGGACAGCCGGGTGGCGTTGCCTATCCTACCAGTAAGTCTGCGGTGAATGGGCTTACATGGTCTCTGGCAAGAGAGCTCGGTCCCAGCAACATCAGGGTTAACGCAGTAGCTCCGGGAATCACCAGAACAGATATGGTTGCTGCTCTTCCTGAGCAGATGATCCAGCCGCTGATTAACGCCATCCCGATTCGACGCATTGGAGAACCGGAAGACATTGCAAATGCCTTTCTCTTCCTTGCAAGCGATATGGCAAGTTATGTAACCGGTGAGATCCTTTCAGTGGATGGTGCAATGAGAACCTAAAATTGATATGACGCAGAAAAAGAGGGTGTCACAAGATCATCATATCAGATGACTTAGTGATACCCTCATTTTTAATCTTCACGAAATCGATACGTCCCCCACCATTCCGGAAGTAAATCCTTCAGTCTTACAGTCCTTTTTGTTTCATAATCAAGCAGGATTTCAATGTCACCGCTATTCCTGTCCAGTTGCATCATGAACTCCCGGCAAGCTCCGCAGGGAGCTCCAACCTTTCCATCGGGCATGACGGCGACCACTTTATCAATCCGGCTCTCGCCGTGCGTAATCATATTGGCAATTGCATTTCGTTCTGCACACATACCAAGTGTTGATGCTGTATCAATACAGACACCCACATAAATATTACCCTGCTTAGTCAGTATAGCGGCAGCAACCCCTCCTGCGTCTATAAAAGGCGAGATGCTCCTGTCATTTTGGACCACTTTGGCGGCGTTATAAAGCTTATTCCACATTCTATGTACTCCTTTTCTTTTCACATCTTCCATGGTTCCTCATTCCCAGATTTCTCTTGCAGAGCAGGCAGCCATTATTCATAACTATGAAAACTCTTTATCCCAGGATTCTCTTATGAATGATAATCCCTCTATTGATGAAAGCTGTTACCGTTACATCATAAGACAGTACTTAAATCGCCGGAAACAGAAACTGCTTTCTGAGCGTATTTCTTTCGGTTCCATCCACGGTCTGATTGCATCCTGCTTCTCTCTTTTTTTCGTGTCAGTTTATGCAGATTAAAAGAATGCCAAATATTCTTTTTCTTAATA
>CASFAQ010000023.1 GCA_949292725.1 uncultured Eubacteriales bacterium
ATAATATGGAAATATTCTGGCTGCTTCCGGCCACAAGGTCAGCCCCTTTTTTCAAAAAGGTTTTTGCCAGAGAATCATCCTTAAGGGTGGCACAGGCTGCCAGATAGAACATGCAGTTATCCAGATCACCATCCTCATAATAATACTCAAAAAACGCTGCGGTTACGGCAAAATTGCCATCGTTTGTCACGATAAGTCTGGTACCGATAAGGTCTTCTATATATATGCCTATGTTGTCCAGATTGCATTCTTGTCCGAGGGAAACAAGTGGACCGTATTTTTTGTTACAACCGCCGTGTGAAACCCAGAATACGCAGGAGTCAGCCTCAAAACTTTTGACAAATTCCACCGTCACCTCTTCGGATACGGCCTCTTCACCTTTCCTGCAATTGGATCTTATGGAGTAATCTTCAAGGATATCATCACAGACAGAGCTGACTCTGCTACTTCGTCCCGCCGCCTGATTGACAAGGAATTCTTTGCTCCATGCATAGGGTTCTACAGTCCACACCTCTGTTTTTCCGCTGCCTGCCATGACGCCTCTCATTTTTGGCATATATACAATATTTATTCCACTGTTTAATGTTGTTGCCACAGATTGCTCATCCGATGTAACGGACAGAATGCGACCCTGTTCCATGGCCGTTTGAGCGTAGGCAGCCACCGCCGCTATCGCAGCTTCATAATTGGCAGGCTCCACATACCCAGCTTCATCAGTAAATGATGCGGCAGCTTCATTTATTTCGCTTTGAATCTGCTCAAGCTCTGCATACCTTGCCTTATCCTCATCCGTAGGCTCATAATCTGCCTGCTCTTTTTCTTCATCCACAGGCTTATTCTCAGTTATAATACTATCCGTATCGGATGTAAGAAACAGGGCTGTAGATATTCCTATTCCTGACAGGAGGCAAACTGCTATAATTACAATTACGATTACATATATTTTTTTCATGCTTATTTTCCTTACTCCTTTTTTTTATCTGCTGTTAATTTTATCATAGTACGATAGCCTTGACAATCAGATTAAACACTCACATAATAAAAGTACATACGATTATACGAGGAGGCCGGGTATTATGATAAAACGTGATGATTGCGATATGGCGGAGGAATATGCATACTATTATAAGAGCATAATAGATCAGGACAGATCTTCCATAGTGATATGTAATACTGAACATGAGATAATCTACATGAATCCTGCGGCAATAGCCAATTACAGTAAGCGTGGAGGGAGCGGACTGATAGGAAAAAGCCTGTTAGATTGTCATAACGGCGAATCCGTAAGGAAGATCAGGCAGGTAATCGACTGGTTTATGGAGGATGAAGATCATAATATAGTCTATACATTTCATAATGAAAAACAGAACAAGGACGTGTATATGGTGGCGTTAAGGAAGAACGGGGTTCTTATTGGTTATTATGAAAAGCATGAGTTCAGGAATACCGAGGTTATGAAACCATATGATTTATAAGTGACTGTCGGGGTGAGTAATATGAGTAACATACTTGATTACCTGAAATGGCGCGGTGACATAGTGATGGATTATGACGGATTTCAGGTGGTTGACAATATACTTCTTAGTACAATGAGTTATGCAAATCTTTCGGATATTGTGCCGGGTGAGGATGACGGATATTGCATTACTATTGGCGGGGCATACGAGGAATATAAAAGACTGAAAAGGAAGGAACGCGACAAATCAACTCAGAAAAAGGGAGAGATTGCACTTCGCGCAATGGCCTCAGTCAGGAGATTTCGTAATATTACTCTTTCTTCTTATACAGAAATAACTGATGATACTACGAAAACCCAGTTTGCGGCAATAAAGGCTCATCTGCCGGATGATTCGTATTATATTGCCTTTCGTGGTACTGATGATAATATAATCGGATGGCGCGAGGATTTTGAGATGTGCTTCCGCGAGATTGGAGCGCAGAAAATGGCATGCGATTATCTTAACAGACAGATAAAGAATGGACTGTACAGAATAGGCGGACATTCCAAAGGCGGCAATCTTGCCGTATATGCGGGCATGAATTGCAGGGATGAATTAAAGAGCCGAATTATAAATGTATATTCCAATGATGGTCCGGGAATCTGCGATGAGATGCTTGATAAGAGAAAGTACAGACTCATAGAGAGTCGTATAATACGTATCGTGCCGGGATTTTCGATGGTGGGGGTTTTATTTTCTGACGTCGAACCTGATTATATCGTGGCGGCAAGCGGTAAAGGGATGAGACAGCATAATCCTCTTCGCTGGCAGCTGGACGGAGTTAAGCTCAGGACTCTTGATTCGATTGACGAGCAGTGCATTGAATTTGCACAGATATTCAATAAGTGGATAAGGGAGCTTCCCATCGACAGGAGGGAAGAGATTGTGGGCACATTCTTTGATGTGCTTGAAAGCAGCGGCATCAGACAGATTATAGATTTTTCGAGTATAAAAAAGGAAACGTTTGAACATTTTTTCCGTGCTGTAAGGTCCTCCTCAAAAGAGTCAAGACAGGCTATTGCCATGCTTCTTAAAAATGTTACGATAAAGACTAAATTTTAGGCTGAAATTTCAATATCTCTCTTTACAATTCATATATTTGATGTATAATGAAGTAAATAATATTTCAGAAAACAATCATACGTGTTTCAGGTAATCCGGGATTGATCTACAATTATGTCAATTGCTTACCATAAATGTTATATATGAATTTATAATGGAGGTATATATGGATTATACAGGAAAATCTCTTGTAGAGCTTAGAGCCTTTGCAAAAGAAAGAGGGCTTAAGCGGATAAGTGCGATGAAGAAGCAGGAGCTGATAGACGCCCTCAATGATGATGATGATAAAAAGCGTGCGGCGTCACAGGAACATAAGCAGGTTAAGGAATCTGTCAGACCAAAGAGTCAGAGCAACCGTGATAGTCGCGACAGCCGCGACAGCCGCGACAACCGTGATAACCACGACAGTCGTGACAGTCGTACATCCACTACGCGTAGTGCATCCGGTATGAATAATGAGATGCAGCAGTTAGATTCGGGAGAAGTTAAGAGCGGAATACTTGAGGTTATGGCGGACGGATACGGGTTTATCAGATGTGATAATTATCTTCCGGGAGATCAGGACGTGTATGTATCGCCTGCACTTATAAGAAAATTCGGGCTCAGAACCGGAGATATTATTGTTGGTAATACACGGATACGTAATCAGAATGAGAAATTCTCTGCGTTGTTATACATGAAGTCGGTTAACGGATATAATCCTTCAGTGCTTGCACGCAGAGTAAAGTTCGAGGATCTTACACCAATATTTCCCAACAGAAGGATACACCTTGAATCGAGCGGTACCGGAACTGCAATGAGGATGATGGATCTTGTGTCGCCTATAGGCAAGGGACAGCGTGGAATGATAGTTTCACAGCCAAAAGCAGGTAAGACGACGCTTCTTAAGCAGGTTGCCAAGGCAGTCACCAGGAATCATCCTGAGATGCATCTTATCATACTTCTCATCGATGAAAGACCTGAGGAAGTGACCGATATCAAAGAATCTATTGAGGGAGAGCACGTGGAAGTTATATATTCAACCTTCGATGAACTCCCAGAGAATCATAAAAGAGTGTCAGAAATGGTAATTGAGCGTGCCAAAAGGCTTGTGGAACACGGGCGTGACGTTATGGTGCTGCTTGACAGTATAACAAGACTTGCAAGGGCGTATAACCTTACCGTACAGCCAAGCGGACGTACATTATCCGGAGGACTTGACCCGGCTGCCCTTTATATGCCGAAGAAGTTCTTTGGAGCTGCGCGTAATATGAGGGAAGGCGGAAGTCTTACCGTACTTGCCACAGCGCTTGTAGATACGGGAAGCAGGATGGATGATGTTGTATTTGAAGAATTCAAGGGAACCGGTAATATGGAGCTGGTTCTTGACAGAAGACTGTCGGAGAAGAGGATTTTCCCTGCGATAGACCTTCCAAAATCAAGTACGAGGCGTGATGACCTTCTTCTTACACAGCCGGAGATGGAGGCAAGCTTCCTTATGAGACGTGCAATGAATGGGATGAAGTCGGATGAAGCCGTGGAACAGATCATTAATATGTTCATAAGGACTAAGAACAATAACGAATTTATTGAGATGATTAAGAAAGTAAAAATTGTTTGATTATCTGCTTGCATTGCAAAAAAAACTGTGCTACAATGAGAACGCTGTTTTGTCAGAGGGTAATATCTGACGTGATTTATGTGCAGAGAGGTGAAAGATATGAAACAAGATATACAGCCAACATATTATCAGGCAAAGGTTGTCTGCAACTGTGGTAATGAGTTCGTTACAGGTTCAACGAAAGAGGATATTCACGTAGAAGTATGTTCAAAGTGCCATCCTTTTTATACAGGGCAGCAGAGAGCAGTAGCTGCAAGAGGTGCTATTGACAGATTTAACCGTAAGTATGGTTTATCTCAGAGCAAATAGTCTGATTAACGATAGGTTGGGATACGTGTGTCCTGACCTATTTATATGTATGCCATATAAGGCGTGGATTTAACGGGGTGATTATTATGAAACCTTCAGGAATTGGGGGACAGGCCGTTATAGAAGGCGTGATGATGCGTAACAGATCAGAGTACGCCGTGGCAGTAAGAACACCGCATAATGATATAAAAGTTAAGAAGGGCGTATACGCGGGCATCGGTGAACGTATACCTGTATTTAAGATTCCGCTTCTGAGAGGAGTGGCGTCGTTTATAGATTCCATGGTAATTGGAATGAGAACTCTTATGTATTCGGCGGAGTTCTATGAGCAGGATGACGAAGAGATTCCGGACTCCATAAAAGCCAGAAGAAATAAAGCCATGAAGGAAAAGAAGGAGAAGAAAGAGGCCATTGCGATGGGATTTACCATAACTTTTTCGATTATCCTTGTTATGGCCATATTTATGCTTGTTCCTTTTGTGCTGGCGGAGCTTCTTAATGGTAAGATAGAGTCCTTTGTGGCGAGAAATGCCATCGAGGGAGTGATAAGACTTGCCATATTTATATTGTATATTAAAGCAATATCGCTGATGAAAGACATAAAAAGAGTGTTCATGTATCACGGTGCAGAGCATAAGGTTATCAATTGTATTGAGAATGGATATGAGCTCACTGTGGAGAATGCAAGGAAGCAGACTAAGGAGCACAAAAGGTGCGGAACAAGTTTTCTTTTATATGTTGTTGTTATAAGCTTTATCGTATTTTTGTTTATACAGATGGATGCACTGTGGCTTCGTATGCTGCTCCGTATTGTACTTATACCTGTTATAGCCGGAATATCATATGAGTTTATAAGGGCGGCAGGAAGAAGTAATGGCGCAATATCCAATATTCTCAGCAGACCGGGAATGTGGCTTCAGGGGCTTACAACAAAGGAACCTGATGACGATATGCTTGAGGTTGCGATAGTCTCGGTGAATGCAGTGTTCGACTGGCAGTCGTACCAGCAGAACAGGGGAAGAAAAGGAAGACACAGAACGTCTGCATTTGAGACGATTTCTCTTGATGATGAAGATGATGACGATATTCTAAAGGAATTTGACAAATATCTTCATGATGACGAAGAGAAAGAAGATAAAGAAGAATGATGACAATTGAACAGCTGCTTAAAACAGGAGCAGATACTTTGCGTAATGCCGGCATTGACGAATACCGGACGGATGCATGGTATCTGCTGTCGTATTATATGAATATCGGGAAAAATGAATATTACAGAAATCCGGGCGCGCCTGTTTCAGAAGATGTGAGGGCAGGATATGAAAGACTCATAAAAGAACGCGCAGGCAGAAGACCGTTACAGTATATTTTGGGAAAATGGGAATTTGCCGGACTTATGTTCAATGTGGATGAAAATGTTCTTATACCACGTCAGGATACAGAGGTCTTGGCGGAACTTGTCATAAGATATGCAAAGGGAAAGCGTGTTCTTGACATGTGCACGGGTTCGGGATGTATCGCAGTATGCGTAGCCGTATATGCAGAGGCATTATCCGTTACGGCCTCGGATATATCAAAAGATGCCGTAGATATAGCAAAGAGTAACGTAGCTCTTAATGGAGCAGAGGTATCATTTGTAATAAGCGATCTGTGGGATAATATAGAAGGAGAATACGACATTTTAGTTGCAAACCCTCCGTATATTACATCCGCAGAGATGACGGAGCTTATGCCTGAGGTCTGCGATTACGAACCGCATCTTGCGCTTTGCGGCGGAGATGACGGACTCGTTTTCTATAGACGCATATTACAGGATATCAACCGGAAAATAACCGCCGGAGGAATGGTATTCTTTGAGATAGGATGCAATCAGGCAGATGATGTGAAAAAGCTTATGAGCGAACAAAATATGTATGATATAAAAGTTGAAAAAGACCTTGCGGGACTTGACAGAGTTGTGTGGGGATATGTAGGAGGACATTATGTTTGAAAATTTAGATGATGTGGTTTTTCATTATGAAGAGTTGATAAATGAGCTTAGTGACCCTGAGATTGCAGGCAATAATGAGAAATACAGAAAGCTTATGAAGGAACAGACAGAGCTTATGCCGCTTGTTGAGAAATACAAGGAGTATAAGAGCGTTAAGGCTGGAATGGAAGACAGTCTTATGATACTTGAAGAGGAAAAGGATGAGGATATGCGCGAGCTTGCAAAGGAGGAACTTGCAGATTGCAAAAGCAGGATCGAGGGCATTGAGCATGATCTTAAGATACTTCTTCTTCCAAAGGACCCTAATGACAGCAAGAATGTCATCGTCGAGATAAGAGGCGGTGCAGGAGGGGATGAAGCTGCTCTTTTTGCAGCTGATCTGTTCAGAATGTACAGCAGATATGCAGAGCGTAAGAACTGGAAGATCGATATGATGAATTCCAATGAAAACGGTCTTGGAGGATTCAAGGAAGTAGTATTTATGATAGATGGTGAGGGCGCCTATTCAAAGCTCAAGTACGAGAGCGGAGTACACAGAGTACAGAGGATACCGGTTACAGAATCGGGAGGAAGAATCCATACTTCCACGGCGACGGTTGCCATAATGCCGGAGGCGGAAGAGGTGGACGTTCATATCGATATGAACGACTGCAAATTCGACGTATTCAGGGCATCGGGCAATGGCGGACAGTGTGTCAATACAACCGATTCGGCGGTAAGACTCACACACATACCTACCGGTATAGTGATATCGTGCCAGGATGAAAAATCCCAGCTTAAGAATAAGGACAAGGCCCTTAAAGTGCTGCGTTCAAGGCTGTATGAGCTTGAATGTGCAAAGGCTCATGACGCTGAGGCGGAAGCCAGAAAAAGTCAGGTTGGAACGGGCGACCGCTCGGAAAAGATAAGAACATATAATTATCCGCAGAGCAGGGTTACCGACCACCGTATTAAACTTACAAGCCATAGACTTTCCGAGATAATGGACGGAGACATAGAAGAAGTTATACAGAGTCTTACGGCGGCAGATCAGGCGCTCAAACTAAGTCACATGCAGAACGAGGAAGGAGTGACAGTATAATGAAGAAGATATCAAAATTAATGGGATTTCGCCCGGATGTAAAGGTTGTGGATGCTACACTCCGCGATGGAGGACTTGTAAACGATTTTTACTTTTCTGATGAATTTGTAAAAGCATTGTATGAGACCAACGTCCGTGCCGGTGTGGATTATATGGAATTCGGGTACAAATCCTCAAAGGAGATATTTGACGTTAACAGATTCGGCAAATGGAAGTTCTGTAATGACGAAGACATAAGAGCAGTAGTGGGGGATAATGATACGGACCTTAAGATTGCTGTTATGGCTGATGTCGGAAGATGTGATTATAAGAATGATATTATTAACAGAGCTGACAGCCCGATAGATATTGTAAGGGTTGCAACATATCTTAATACAATGCCGGCAGCGGCACATATGATAGAAGATATAGCTTCAAAGGGATACGAGGTATCCTGTAATATTATGGCCATATCCAATGCACAGGAGACGGATGTGCGCGTTGCCCTTGATATACTTTCAGAGACGCCCGTTAATGTTATATACATAGTGGATAGTTTTGGTTCACTCTATCCTGAGCAGATTGCAAGAATTGCAGATCTGTATATGGAATATGCCGAAAAATACGGGAAGAAGATTGGAATTCATGCTCATAACAACCAGCAGCTTGCATTTGCCAATACAATAGAAGCCGTGGGAGACGGAGTGGACTGGCTGGATGCAACCTACGGAGGAATGGGAAGAGGCGCCGGCAACTGCCAGATGGAGCTTTTGCTTGGATTTTTGCGCAATCCGAAATATCATATATATCCTGTCATACAATTCGTGGAAAAATATATTAACGGACTGAAAAATGAAGGCGTTATGTGGGGATACGATATGCAGTATCTGTTTACAAGCCTCACAAACCAGCATCCGCGTTCTGCGATAGCTTTTACCAGAGATAAAAGAACGGATTATTCGGAGTTCTACAGGGAAGTATTTTCTCAGGAATGATTTTGGGAGTATATATGATTGAAAGTCGCAATAATGATAATATAAAAAATATAATCAAACTCAGAGAGAATGCAAGAGAAAGAAGAAAGCAGGGCACATATATCGTAGAGGGTCCTAAGATGGTACTTGAGGCGATTCGTCTGGGTATGGCAAAACATGTATATATATCAGCTTCTGCATATGATGAGTTATCGGAAAAGGATAACAGTGATAAGCTCATATGCAGTAACAGATATGCAGGATACGATAAGCAGGAAGTCGTTGAGATGCTAAATGGTGTAAGATTTGATATTGTCTCAGACGCCTTATTTGGTATGCTTACGGACACCGTAACGCCGCAGGGTATGCTTGCGCCTGTCAGCATGAGTGCATATACGATAAATGATATTATCAGATCTTCTTACGGAACGAAAGGTTATGACACTGTAAGACTTCTTATTCTGTGTGATCTGCAGGACCCCGGTAATCTTGGAACGATTATGAGAACTGCGGAGGCCGCCGGGTTTGACGGTATACTTATGACCAAAGGCACGGTATCCGCGTACAATCCAAAAGCAGTTCGTTCCACCATGGGCGCGGTCATGAGAATTCCATTTGCATATGATGATAATATCTCTGATATCATTGACGCATGTCATAACGATAATGTAAATGTATATGCCACGGCGCTGTGCGGAACGGATCTCAGGGAGTTTGAATTTGACGCACGGTGCGCGATAGTCATAGGCAATGAATCAAGAGGAATAGATAAGGCTGTACTTGATATGTGTGATGAGAGCATCCAGATTCCGATGAATCCCGCTGCGGAGTCGCTTAATGCATCCGTAGCCGCAGGTATTGTGATGTATCAAAGTACTTTGACTTTTTTATAGCAGGGTAATATAATCGAGTATAGGAGGAGGTTATCTTATGGAAGGGTATTACTGGCTGATAATTATGGCCATTTTGATTTTGTTTGAGATTATAACACTCGGACTTTCTACAATATGGTTTGCCTTTGGAGCGCTTGCAGCATTTGTTGCCTCGCTTTTTGGAGCAAATCTTGTGATACAGCTTATTGTTTTTTTTGCCGTATCGCTTATAACGCTGTTCTTCACAAGGCCTATCGCATTAAAATACTTTAATAAGGACAGAATTAAGACCAATGCAGAGAGTCTCATCGGTCTTAAGGCCGTGGTTACGGAACAGATTGATAATCTTGGAGCGTCGGGCTACGTATCCGTCGGAGGTCAGGAGTGGATGGCGAGGTCCGTTGGCGATGTACTGATAGATGAGGGAAGGACTGTCATAATAGATGGAATTTCCGGGGCAAAGCTTATTGTGAAACCGTCTGATGTGGATTGTGAAAAGGAGGAGAATAATGGGTAATATGTGTTTGCTTACAGAAACTCTGGCTGAGGGTTTGGCGCCATTTGTGGGCGTAGTACTTGTGGTGCTTGTGCTTGTGATAATCCTTACATCATGTGTTAAGATAGTGCCGCAGGCAACGGCGTATGTGGTTGAGAGACTTGGAGGATATCAGGCAACATGGAGTGTTGGAATACATTTTAAGGTTCCGGTTATAGACAGGGTTGCCAAAAGAGTCATACTAAAGGAACAGGTTGTAGATTTTGCACCGCAGCCCGTTATTACAAAGGATAATGTTACAATGCGTATAGATACGGTCGTATTTTACCAGATTACGGATCCTAAGTTATATGCTTACGGAGTTGAGAATCCGATAATGGCTATCGAGAATCTTACGGCAACTACGCTTCGTAATATTATAGGAGATTTGGAGCTTGATGAGACGCTTACATCAAGAGAGATTATAAATACCAAGATGAGAGTATCGCTTGATGTAGCCACCGACCCATGGGGAATTAAGGTTAACAGGGTGGAATTAAAGAATATTATACCGCCTGCGGCCATTCAGGACGCCATGGAGAAGCAGATGAAGGCAGAACGTGAGAGACGTGAGGCAATTCTTATCGCGGAGGGCGAGAAGAAATCAACCATACTTGTTGCGGAAGGTAAGAAGGAATCTGCAATTCTTGACGCAGAGGCGGAAAAAGAGGCTGCAATTCTTCGTGCGGAGGCCATGAAGGAGGCCACAATACGCGAGGCAGAGGGTCAGGCAGAAGCCATTCTTACCGTACAGAAGGCCAATGCAGACGGAATCAGATTTCTCAATGAGGCTATGCCAAGCGGAGAGGTCATTACGCTTAAGAGCCTTGAGGCGTTTGCAAAAGCAGCTGACGGAAAAGCAACGAAGATAATCATACCTTCAGAAATTCAGGGGATAGCGGGACTTGCAAAATCATTTACCGAGGTTGTAAAGGATAATTGATAAAATATGTTTTGTGCGAGAAGATACAGGATAGATAAATTACTTCATTCGAAATTTATTATTGTCATATTATTTTTGGTAAAGCTTGTTGTATATTATTACCTTATTGACCGATGTCTGTATTCGGTTATATATACGATAATTAGCGCGGGTATCATAGCCGTTATATTCGGTTATATATCGGATATGAAACAAAAATATAAAACGGCGGTTTTTCTGGCGTTTTATATTTTAATAAGCGTGGTTATGTTTGCCGACGTTATGTACTATAATTATTATAATCAGACGGTTTCGGTAGCGCAGATATGGCAGATTAAGAATGTTGCAAAGGTGCCTAAGAGCTTTGTGGCAACATTTATTCCGGCAAGCATACTGTTGTTTACCGACATACCGGTGATTATAAGCAGCTTTAAAAGGTATACTATCAGGAAAATGTCTGCGCATAAGCCCGATAAAGGCATGCGAAGGAATTTAAGTGTTTTGGCAGGAATATTTCTTTTTTTATTTGTATCCATTAATCCGTTTAACAATCTTATGATTGCAAGATTTACAGGGAGCGAATTCTTTGTAAATCACATAGGCGATATATACGATAATACTGTCGGAAGGCTATTTGAGAAGAATATAAATGAAAAAGAAGTAATGGATATAATCGATAAGAATAAGAATGAGACAGAAGCCACGGAATTACGTGGAATAGCTGAGGGCAGAAATGTTATCATGATTCAGATTGAGGCGTTTCAGAATTTCCTTATCAATAAGAGTTATAATAATGTAGAACTTACGCCTAATCTTAACAGGCTTATCGGCGGGGATTCCCTGTATTTTGATAATTTCTATACCAATATAGGTAAAGGAAATACGGCGGATGCGGAATTTTCTGCGCTTAACTCTCTTTATCCGGTTATTGAAAGAGAATGCTATACATTGTATCAGGATAACAATTATGACGGTCTGCCATGGAAGCTTAAGGACAGAGGCTATCAGACATTTGCGGTGCACGGATATGAGGGAGATTTTTGGAATCGCAAAAATGCATATCCAAATCAGGGTATCGATACTTTCTATGCACTAGAGGATCTTGACTCTTCAGATACGATAGGTCTTGGCATATCTGATGAATCAATGTTTAAGCAGTCGGTCAGCATTATGAAGAATTATAATTCGCCATTTTTTGCATTCCTAATAACGCTCACCAATCATCATCCGTTTGAGATAAGCGAGTCGCTCAGTGAGATACCGATACTTCCTGAGGATGAGGACAGCAAATTTGCGGCTTATCTTCAGACGTCGCATTATACGGATAAGGCAATTGGCATGTTCCTTGATGAGCTTAAGGCTGCGGGGCTCTATGATAACAGTATTATAATATTATACGGCGATCACCACGGGCTCAATAAAGACATGGATGATAATGATATCTACATGGGAAGATTTCTTGGCAGGGAATATGATTATGATGAGATGATGAGGGTTCCACTTATAATACATATTCCGCAAAGTGGTATAAATCGTACGATTTCAACAGTGTCCGGTCAGATAGATATCTACCCTACACTTGCCAATCTTCTTAATATAGACTACAATCCGGATTATGTTCTGGGTCAGGATGTGGTAAATGCAACCGAGGGATTTGTTGCATTTACGGCTTATATGCTTAAGGGCTCGTTTGTGACGGACGGGGTTATGTATGAGATGTCCAGGGAAAATGTCTTTGAAGTGGGCAGGGCGTGGAATCCCTCGACGGGTCAGGAGCTTAATGTATCGGATTATGAGGATTATTATAACAGGGCTATGGATTTGAAGACAGCGTCGAAGGAGATTCTTTTACAGAACCTTATACCGTCTGATAATTGACACTTTGTACAAATTGTTGTATATTGTTTGCATTCTTTAGATGAATAGGAGGTAGTGTTATATGAATTTAAAAGGGCGTGATTTTCTAACCTTACTTGATTATTCTCCTGAGGAGATAGAATATCTGATAGACCTTGCCGCAAGGCTTAAGGCAGAGAAGAGAAAGGGAATTTCCCATGATATACATAAGGGAAAGAATATAGCCCTGATCTTTGAAAAGACAAGTACAAGAACCAGATGTTCTTTTGAGGTGGCTGCGCATGACCTTGGAATGAATACTACCTATCTTGATCCGAAGAGCTCGCAGATTGGCAGGAAGGAAAGCATTGCCGATACAGCAAGGGTCCTCTGCCGTATGTTTGACGCCATAGAATATCGCGGCTATGGACAGGAAATCGTTGAAGCGCTTGCGAAATACTCGGATGTTCCGGTATGGAATGGTCTTACCAATGAGTATCATCCAACGCAGTTACTTGCAGACATGCTTACCATAAAGGAGCATTTTGGAAGAATAAAAGGCATACGTTTTGTGTATATGGGCGACGCAAGATATAATATGGGTAATTCAATTATGATTGCCTGCGCAAAGATGGGTATGCATTTTACTGCCTGTACCAATAAGAAATATTTCCCGGATCAGAAGCTTGTGGATAAATGCATGAAGTATGCAGACGAATCGGGAGGTACGATAACGCTTACCGAGGATGTTTTTGAGGGAACAAAGAATGCGGACGTTATATATACGGACGTATGGGTTTCCATGGGAGAGCCGGAGAAAGTGTGGGAGGAAAGGATACATGACCTGCTTCCATACAGGGTTACTATGGACGTTATGAAGAATGCCGGCAGTAAGGCAATATTCATGCACTGTCTTCCGGCGTTTCACGATCTTAATACTGAGGTCGGACGTGATATTAAGAAAAAGTTTGGACTGGATGAGATGGAGGTTACTGACGAGGTGTTTGAATCCACCAGATCGGTTGTTTTTAATGAAGCAGAGAATCGCATGCATACGATTAAAGCCGTAATGTATGCGACATTGTAAAGGGGGTATATATGACGAATAAACCTATGGTTTTATGTGCGTGCAGCGCATATGAGCACAAATATTATTATAATGAAATATTTTATAGGATTCCTCAGAGGGTAAAGGACGACTTAAAGGCGATGTGCGTAATGTTCACGGAGGATGTAGGTGGAGAGCTCATCATGACCTTTTCGGAGGAGGGGTGTCTTAATCTTCATGTCAGAGCGGATGAGGGAGACCTCCTTTTTGACGAGATAGGGAGTGATCTTAAGATTAAGAAACTGCGCTATGAAAGACGGGAATTATTTATGATGCTTGAGAATTATTATAATATATTTTACCAGAACAGTTACTAAGGAGAGAGTAGTATGCTTTTGGCATTTGACGTTGGCAATACCAATATAACGCTTGGAGTGTTTGATGATGATAAGTTGCTTGGAAGCTTTCGGATGACTACCAAGCTACCGAGGACTTCTGATGAGTTCGGACTTCTTATAATAGATCTGATAAGGCAGATTAATGTTACCGCACAGGATATAACTGATGCGATAGTGGCATCGGTAGTACCGAATATAATGTATTCGCTTAACAGTGCGGTAATCAAATATTTTGGATGTACTCCGATTGAGGTTAAGAGTGGCATAAGGACGGGTCTTAAGATCGCAACCACCAATCCAAGGGAGCTTGGAGCTGACAGGATAGTTGATGCAGTTGCCGCAGTTAATCTGTATGGGGGACCGGTGATTGTTGTAGATTATGGAACCGCAACTACATTTGACCTTGTATCAGAGGATGCAACATTTGTGGCAGGAGTAACGTGTCCCGGAATCAGAACGTCTGCCGCGGCTTTATTTAAGGATGCTGCAAAGCTTCCCGAGGTAGAACTTGCAAGACCTGATACGATACTTGCCAAGGATACTGTTTCAAGTATACAGGCTGCGCTGTTTTACGGCGGTCTGGGACAGACTGAATACATAATACGCAAAATGAAGGAAGAATCAGGATATAATGGTATCAAGGTTGTTGCGACCGGAGGACTTGGAAAGATTCTTTCAGAGGAATCTGAGGAGATCGATATATATAATCCGCAACTTACTTTATACGGACTCAGGTTTGTATATGAAAGGTGTATGGGCAATTGAAGGATCTTAGGATAGGCGATGTCACAATGGATGGTAATCTTATACTGGCGCCAATGGCAGGGGTAACTGACCTGCCTTTTCGTTTGCTCTGTAAAGAAGAGGGAGCCTCGCTTTTGTATACGGAGATGATAAGCGCCAAGGGCATATATTACGGCAATAAGAATACCGAGCTGCTATGGACAATAGACGAAAGAGAGAGACCCGTAACACTTCAGTTATTTGGAAGTGAGCCGCAGCTTCTTGCCGATATTGCCATGCGTATTGAAGGCAGAAATTTTGACATAATAGATATTAACATGGGATGCCCTGTTCCAAAGATAGTAAATAACGGAGAGGGCTCGGCGCTTATGAACGATATGGCTCTTGCGGGACGTATAATAGACGCAGTATCAAGGGCTGTAAAAAAGCCTGTTACAGTCAAGTTCAGAAAAGGATTTGATAAGGATTCCGATACTGCCGGGGAATTTGCAAGGATGGCAGAATATTATGGGGCCGCCGCAGTGGCAGTTCATCCAAGAACAAGGCAGCAGTTTTATTCGGGCAAGGCGGACTGGGACGTACTGAGGCGTGTAAAAAAGGCCGTAAGCATACCTGTAATAGGTAATGGCGACATATATGACGTGACCGACATTAAGGCAATGTATGAGCAGACCGGAGTGGACGCCTTTATGATAGGAAGAGGGGCAAGAGGCAATCCATGGATATTCGGAAGGGCAAAGGAATATATAAGGACAGGGAAGATACTCCCACAGCCAACCGTCTCAGATATATGTGAAATGATGCTTAAGCATGCCCGGATGAATATAGAATATAAGGGAGAATATACCGGAATACGTGAGATGAGAAAGCATGCCGCATGGTATACCCAGGGGCTTGCCAATTCTGCCAGATTCAGGGACAGGCTAAGCCACATAGAAAGCTATGATGAGCTGTGCGAGATAGTCGATAAAGCTTACAGATAAAGGATGAGAGATATATGCTGATACCAAAGCGTAATATTAATATTGAAAAAATAGCCGAGAGCGGACAGTGTTTCCGTATGACAAAAAATTCTGACGGTTCATACGGGCTTATACATAACGGAAGATATCTAAGGATACTTACGAGAGATGATAAGGATGCATATGAGTTTATCTGTGATAAAAAGACATATGAAGATGTGTGGCGCAGATATTTTGACATGGATACAGATTACGGAATCATTGAGGATATGGCAGACCCTGAGGATGACTATCTGCGCAATGCCATAGAATACGGAAGGGGCATAAGGATACTCAGGCAGGACGCATGGGAGATGCTTATAAGCTTTATCATATCGCAGAGAAAATCCATCCCGGCGATACGTACTTCAATTGAAAAAATATGCAGACTCTGTGGCACAAGGATAGAAGGCGAAAAAGAGGAATTATACGCATTTCCGACGCCGCAACAGATAGATGCGCTTACTGAGGAAGAACTTCTTACGTGTTCGGTAGGATACAGGGGAAAATATATTAAGGCGGCGGCACAGGCTGTTGTATCGAAAGAGATTGAGCTTGAAAAGATAAATGAGTGTGACGATATGTCGCTTAAGGATAATCTGCTTCGCATATACGGCGTGGGCGAAAAGGTTGCGGGATGTATCATGTTGTTTGGATATCACAGATTGGATGCATTTCCGGTGGATGTATGGATAAAAAGAGCAATGGATGAACAGTATCCTAATGGCTTTCCGCATCATAAATACCGGGGCTGTTCCGGAATAATGCAGCAGTATATATTTTTCTATATAAGACATACTTATGGAAGGGTTTAGTTTGGCAAGGGAAATATTGATAAAAGTGGTAAGTTATGTTACTATACGAAAGTAAGTAGTGTATCTCAACAGAAAGGGTGAATCATATGAAGAATTTCAGCAACTACACCGATTACAGTAAAAAAGAAAATCTTAGCTTTGACTCTAGAGCGGTACATGGCGCGCTTGGATGCGAGCCTATAACCGGAGCCGTAAGCTTTCCTATATTTCAGTCTTCCACATTCAGACATCCTGAGCTTGGAAGATCGACCGGATTCGATTATTCAAGACTTGCCAATCCTACAAGGCAGGAGCTTGAAAGAACACTTGCAATACTTGAAGAGGGAGAATACGGTTTCTGTTTTTCAAGCGGACAGGCTGCCAATATGGCGGTATTTACATGGCTTAATGCCGGAGATCATGTAATACTCATGGACGACATATACGGTGGAACCTTCCGTATAATGACGCAGATATTCGGAAAATACGGAATAGAATATGACTTTGTAGATCTGTCCGATATCGAAAAGGTAAAGGATACTATAAGACCGAATACCCGTATGATTTTCATTGAGACACCTTCCAATCCACTTATGAAAGTGGCTGATATAAGGGTTTTATCAGATATGGCGCATGATAACGGCGCAATATCCGTAGTAGATAACACATTCCTTACACCATATTTTCAGAAGCCGCTTACTCTTGGAGCCGATGTGGTGGTACACAGCGCCACTAAGTATCTGGGAGGACATAATGACATCATAGCCGGCGCCGTAGTGGTTAAGGATACAGAGCTTGCGGATCATTTTAAGCTCCAGCTCAAATCACATGGAAATGGTCTCGCACCTATGGATTCATGGCTTATGCTGCGAGGGCTTAAGACTCTTCATCTGAGAATGGAGAGACATAATTCCAATGCTTATAAGGTTGCCGAATGGCTTCGCAATCAGCCAAGGGTTGAAAAGGTATACTATGTGGGATTTCCGGATCATAAGGATTATGATGTTACGATGGCGCAGACCACCGGTTTTGGCGGCATGATATCTTTTGCAGTTGACAGCGAAGAGACGGTAAAGAAGATTCTTAAGAATGTTGATATGATAATGTTTGCGGAAAGTCTTGGAGGTACGGAGACGCTTATAACATATCCTACGACGCAGACGCATGAGGATACGCCTGTGGATATTAAGGATAGACTTGGAATAACACGCAAATTCCTTAGATTGTCCGTGGGTATTGAGGACCCGCAGGATATAATTAACGACCTTGCTCAGGCAATGTCATAAAGGAGCGATAGTTATGCGTTTTACCAAAATGCAGGCATACGGCAACGATTATGTATATATTGATGCGATTAATCAGAAGCTGCCCAATCTTTCGCTTCTTGCGAAATATGTTTCGGACAGGCATTTTGCGATAGGTTCTGACGGAATGGTACTTATCTGTCCATCGGATATTGCCGATTTTCGCATGAGAATTTTTAATCCTGACGGTACCGAGGGAGAGATGTGCGGTAATGCAGTAAGGAGTGTCGGAAAATACGTATATGACCATGGTCTTACGGATAAGACGGAGCTTTTGATCGAGACGCTTGGAGGAATAAAGCATCTGACACTGTATATAGAGAATGGATGCACAGTAAATATAATGGCTGATATCGGAGTCCCTATTCTGGATACGGACATTATCCCTGTGCTTACCGGGCTTAAGGAATTTATTGATGTTCCGGTAAAAGTTGATGATATTATGCTTAATATTACGGCGGTATCATGGGGCAACCCACACTGCGTGGCATTTATTGACGATGTGGATTCATTTGATGTGCACAGATATGGTCCTTTACTTGAAAATATGACAGAGCTTTTTCCGAACAGGACCAACGTTACATTTGCACAGTTGGTTGATGGTGACAATATCAAAATACGTGAGTGGGAAAGAGGAACCGGAGAGACCATAGCCTGTGGAACGGGTTGCTGCACGGCTGTTGCGGCAGGAGTCATCACCGGAAGATGTAACCGGCATGTGTTTGTGGCTCAGCCCGGTGGAACGCTTGATATCAACTGGCGAAAAGAAGACGGACATATGTATATGACGGGTATATCAAGTACGGTATTTGAGGCTGATATAGATGTATCGCATATACCGTTTGACTAATATTTTGTTTGGGAGATATAAGAATAATATGAAACTCAGGGAATTGCTTACCGGTCTTGATTACAGTCTGGTATCGGGTGATATTGAAACAGAAATATGTGATCTTGTATACGATTCGAGAAAGGTGAAGAAAAATACGGTTTTTTTCTGTATACCGGGTACTAAGGTAGACGGTCACAGGTTTGCGCAGGATGCTGTGGATAACAAGGCTGTGGCGCTCGTGGTATCAGAGGATGTTTCTGTTCCTTCTGATATTACCGTTATAAAGGTTAAGTCGGTACGATACGCGCTGGCAGTTATGTCGGCCGCTTTTTTTGGACATCCTGCAAAACGCATTAAGCTTATCGGAATTACCGGAACCAAGGGTAAAACATCCACATCATTTATGATAAAGGATATAATTGACAGATCAGGACATGACTGTGGAATAATTGGTACGATAGGAGCCATGTGGAAGGATAATAAGGTCAAAACCTCCCTTACAACGCCGGAATCATATGTCATACATTCTCTGCTAAAGAGAATGGCTGACGACGGATGTGAGTATGTGGTCATGGAAGTTTCCTCCCAGGCTCTTATGCTTGAACGTACTGCGGGGATAGAATTCGATGTTGCAATATTTACGAATTTTTCACCGGATCATATAGGAGAAGGCGAACATTCATCTCTTTCAGAATACAGAATGTATAAGGAGAAGCTTTTTACACAGAGTAAAATCGGAATCTTTAATGTGGACGACGAAGTTGCGGATTCATTTATACAGCATTCGGAGTGTCAGGATAATTATACATTCGGACAGAGTAAGGACGCAGACCTTAGCGCATATGACATAGTAAAATGGAGCGGGGGCGGACGCCTTGGAATATCATTCTCCATGAAGGGTATGATGGATTCCGACATTAGCCTCTGCATACCGGGATTATTTAATGTATATAACGCCATGGCGGCGATACTTACATGTCATATTCTTGGAATAGATACGGGGATAATCCTAAGCGTCCTTAAGGACGTACGTATTCTTGGCCGAGTTGAGCTGGTGTGCGTGTCGGATGATTACTCGGTCGTCATTGATTATGCGCACAATGAGGTCAGCACAAGGAGCGTACTTCTTACGCTAAAAGAATATGAGCCAAATCATCTCATAAGTGTATACGGTGCGGGCGGCAACCGCTCAAAACTCAGGAGATACGATATGGGAGAGGTTACGGGAGAGTTGTGCGACCTTTGCATACTTACATGTGACAATCCCCGTGATGAGGAAGTTAGCGATATTAATCAGGATATTAAGGTCGGCCTTGCAAGGAGCAATGGGCGCTTCGTGGAGATAGAAGACAGGGTGGACGCATTGGAATACGCTTTCAGACATGCGGAAAAAGGTGATATTATCGTCCTGCTTGGAAAGGGCCACGAGGATTATATGGAGATTAAAGGAGTAAAATATCACTATGATGAGCGCGAGGCGATAAGGGAAGCATATGCGCGCATATCAGGAGAATAAATACATGGCAGGTGACATATATGCGCAGATTTTATTTTGATAAAAATGATATGCACGGCGACATGATACGTATCAGCGGCAATGACGTAAATCATATAAAAAATGTACTGCGCATGAATATAGGAGAGCGTGTCGTTGCCAATGACAAAGAGGTTAACGACTATTATTGTGTGATAGAGGATATGGATTCCACCCAGGTTCTTCTCAGAGTTGAAAGCTACAGAAAATGTGCCGCAGAGCTTAAGACGAAGCTGTATCTGTTTCAGGCTCTTCCTAAGCAGGACAAGATGGAACTGATAGTGCAGAAGTCGGTAGAGCTTGGTGTTCATGAAATTATTCCGATGGCCACGTCGCGATGCGTTGTAAAGCTTGACGATAAGAGACAGGAGAAGAGGCTTCTCAGATGGCAGAGCATTGCGGAATCGGCGGCGAAGCAGTCGGCGCGCGGGATAATTCCCAGGGTAAATAATATAATGAAATTTAATGACGCGATAGCATATGCAAAAAGTCTCGAATACTCCATAATACCTTACGAGCATGCAAAAGGAATGGATGAGTCAAGACAGTGCATGGATGAGGCTGCAAAGTGCAGTTCCGTGGGAATATTCATAGGACCTGAGGGAGGCTTTGAGGAAAGCGAGATAGAGCATGCGTTCATGCAAGGTATAAAGCCTGTTTCACTTGGCGACAGGATACTGCGTACTGAGACGGCAGGGATGTGCGTTCTGTCGATACTGATGTTTAAGCTCTCATAAGAAAATCACCGGAAAGGAAAACCAATCATATGGAGGCATATTTTGATAACGCCGCAACAACAAGACCGCTACGCGGCGTCAGGGAAATAATGATAAAGACGCTTGCAGACGATTATGGCAATCCTTCATCAAAGCATACAAAAGGCATGGATGCCGAACAGTATATATCGGATGCAAGAAGCGTCATTGCAAAAACCTTAAAATGTGAACCCAAAAATATCATATTTACATCCGGAGGAACCGAGGCGAACAATCAGGCGCTTATCGGTACGGCGTTTGCAGAAAAGAGAAAAGGAAAGCATATTATAACGACGGTTTTTGAACATGCATCCGTACATAATCCGCTTATTTTTCTTGAGGGCATGGGCTACGAAGTTACCTATGTGCCAGTGGATAAAGGCGGTAACATAGATGCGGATAAGATAATATCTGCGATAAGACCCGATACCATCCTTATATCTGTAATGGTTGTAAATAATGAAATCGGCTCGGTCATCGACATAGAAAGTATTGCAGAAGAAGTAAAAAAGATAAGGCCGGATATAATAGGCGGATAATGTAAAGCTTATGCCATATATCCACGGCGGAGGACAGGAAAAAGGGATGCGCTCGGGAACGGAAAACGTACCCGCAATTGCCGGATTTGGAGTGGCGGCACATGAGGCTTATGAAAATTTTGCAGATAAAATTGCTCATATGAGGCATATAAAGAAACTTCTCATAGACGGTATACTAAGTATTCCGGATACATTTATCAATGCGAATCCGGATAATGACGCCGGATACGGAGCTCCCCACATAATAAGCGCATCATTTGCAGGAGTGAAAAGCGAGGTCCTCCTGCATGCACTTGCATCGGACGGCATATACGTATCATCAGGTTCTGCGTGCTCGTCAAATCATCCGGGACTTAGCGGTACACTTAAGGCAATCGGACTTAGCGACGCTCTTACCGATTCGACCATAAGGCTGTCGCTGTCAGAGGATAACACTGAAGAAGAAGTCGGATTCGTCTGCGAAGCGCTTCATAAACACGTTCCGATGCTTAGAAAATTCAGAAGCTATTAGGCAGAAAGGTGACATAGAATGTACAAGGCATTTTTGATAAAATACTCGGAGATTGGAATAAAAGGCAAGAACAGATATCTGTTTGAGGACGCATTATGCAATAATATAAAAGAAGCCCTTAAGTCATGCGAGGGTGATTTTTACGTGTCAAAGGAACAGGGCAGAATATATGTTGAGTCACTGACGGACTATGATTATGATGAGGCTGTATCGGCATTATCAAGGATATTCGGAATCGCCGCAATATGCCCGGTCATGCTCCTGGATGATAAGGATTGGGACAGTGTGTGCAAGGCATGCATAAAGCATGTATCTGAACGCTATGAAGATAAGAATTTTACATTTAAGGTCGAGGCAAAACGTGCGGATAAAAATTATATATATACCTCACCGGAGATTGGTATGCATATGGGAGCAGTACTTCTTGATGAATTTCCTGAGCTTAAGGTGGACGTTCACAATCCTTCGGTACGTATAACCATAGAGATCAGAAAAAAAGCATATATTTATTCTGAGTCAATAAAAGGTCCGGGCGGCATGCCAATAGGCACAAGCGGAAAAGCCATGCTCCTGTTATCGGGCGGGATAGACAGTCCGGTTGCGGGCTATATGATAGCGAGAAGGGGAGTAAGGCTTGAAGCAGTGTATTTTCATGCACCGCCATATACAAGCGAGAGGGCAAAAAAGAAAGTTTGTGACCTTGCAAAACTTATGGCAAAATATACGGGAAGCTTTAGGCTTCATGTAATCAATTTTACCGAGATACAGATGGCGATATACGAAAAATGTCCTCATGATGAACTGACGATTATAATGAGAAGATACATGATGCGCATAGCTGAAAAGCTGGCTCGGGAATCGGAGTGCCTTGGGCTTGTCACGGGAGAAAGCATCGGGCAGGTTGCAAGCCAGACCATGCAGAGCCTTAATTGCACCAATGAAGTATGTACGCTTCCGGTATACAGGCCGCTCATTGCATTTGACAAACAGGACATAGTGGAGATTTCGCAGAAGATAGATACCTTCGAGACTTCGATTCTTCCATACGAGGATTGTTGTACCATATTTGTTGCAAAGCATCCTGTTACAAAGCCGGATATATCCGTTATCAGAAGATCAGAAACAAGGCTTGATGATGTTATCGGGGATATGCTTAAGACGGCATACGATACTGAAGAAATTATAGAGATAACGCCATAAATCAAAAGGAGGCTTATATAAGGCGTATGATTATGTAATAATCATAAGGGCCTATATAACCTCCCTCAGGTGTTTTGTCTTATGAATGTTACAAATATGATTACTTGACGATATATGGATCAAGCATCTGCAGTACTTCGTCAATATTATCTTCGCTGTGGATGCTAAGATCAATATCTTTTGAAAGATCAAGGCTGAATATACCCATGATTGATTTTGCATCAATTACGTATCTACCTGAGATCAGATCAAAATCACAATCAAATTTGGTAACATCATTAACGAATGACTTCACCTTGTCAATAGAGTTTAGAGAAATCTTAACAGTAGTCATAATAATTACCTCCCATTTGTTATTTTACTGTTCACCTATATAGTAGCATACAAGGTTCAAATGTCAATAAAATTTTGATATAAATTAAGTTGGAGTTATGTAAAATGATAGTAAACGAAAGGCTAAAAGTGGCTTTTTTTACGCTGGGATGCAAGGTAAACCAATATGAAACCGACAGACTTGCCGGACAATTTCGTCAAAATGGATATGAGATAGTGGATTTTGATACCGGGGCGGACATCTATGTCGTAAATACCTGCACAGTGACCCAGATAGCAGACAGGAAATCAAGAAAAATGCTTCACAGGGCAAAGAGGACAAATAATGACGCCACTGTTGTAGCCATGGGCTGTTATGCGCAGGCTGAAGAAAAAAAACTTCAGGATGATAAGAACATAGATATAATTATCGGAAACGACAGGAAGGATGAGGCTTACGATATAATTACCTCACATCTTATGGATAAAGCCGGTACCGCGTGCATGAATGACAAATATTCTTCGCAGGAGCCATTTATACATAATGAGCATGTAAGGGCATATGTTAAGGTGCAGGATGGCTGCAATCAATTCTGCACATATTGTAAGATACCGTACGTGAGGGGACGCCTTAGAAGCAGGGATATAGAGGATATACACAGCGAAATAGAGGAGCTTAGACGGGCCGGTTTTATGGAGGTCGTGCTTACCGGGATACATCTGTCGTCATACGGCGTGGATAAGACGGATAAGAAGAATTTTACGGAACTTAACGGCCGAATCCTTTATGAGCTTATAGAATCAGTATCAGGTATATCCGGGATAAAGAGAATAAGACTTGGCTCACTTGAACCAAGGATTATTACCGAAAGTTTTGCCGAAAGAATATCAGCCATAGGTAATCTCTGCCCTCATTTTCATCTTTCATTACAGAGCGGATGTGACGAAACTCTTGCAAGGATGAACAGAAAATATAATACCTACGAATACAGAGAGGCAGTAGATCTTCTTAGAAAATATTTCGATAACCCGTCTGTTACAACGGATATCATATGCGGATTTCCGGGTGAAACGGATGAAGAATTTGAAAAAAGCCACGATTTTGTAAAGAAAACCGGCTTTTCCATGGTGCATGTCTTTAAATATTCAAGAAGAGCCGGAACAAGGGCATATGATATGCCGGAACAGGTGGATGAAGCCGTAAAGAATAAGAGAAGCGGCATAATGCTTGCCACAGCTGCGGCGCTTACGGAATCATATGCCGAAAGCTTTATTGGAACGCCCCAGAGATGTCTTGTGGAAGAGAAGATACGTATAAACGAAAGGTTATATCATATCGGACATAATGAACGTTATATGAGGCTTGCGTTTGAGGCGGACAGTGACAGCGACATCATCAATACGATAGTTACCGTAACACCAAAACGATATCATGCAGACGACATACTTTTGTGTGAGCGCATGAATTAAAAAAATCTTGCTTATTTCGGTTTCATATATTAATATATAAAACAGGAAAATGCGCGCGATAAGGGAGTGATAGTTGTGCAGGAGATTACCAATACGCAGTTTTTTAAAGTGCAGAAGGATCAGGAATATCAGGTGACTGATGTAATCGCATCTGTATATGAAGCGCTTATGGAAAAGGGTTATAATCCGGTAAGTCAGATCGTAGGATATGTCATGTCAGGGGATCCGACCTATATTACAAGCCATAAAGGGGCAAGAAGTCTTATTATGCGTGTGGAACGTGATGAGATAATTGAAGTTCTTCTTGAGGAGTATATTAAGAATACTCTGGAAAAGAAGTAGCGTCATATATGGATTGGAGATTATCATGAGAGTACTTGGGCTTGATTACGGAGCTAAAACTGTTGGTGTTGCACTTAGTGATGAGCTTGGTATAACGGCGCAGCCTTATGAGACTATATGCAGGGACAGGGAGAATAAGCTTAGACAGACTCTCTCAAGAATTCAGGATATTTGTGAGAAATATATGGTTAAGGATATCGTTCTTGGATATCCTAAGAATATGGATAATTCTGTAGGTGAGCAGGCTGAAAAAACCGAAGAATTTGCAAAAGAACTGCAAAGACGCACAGGTCTTAACGTTATACTATGGGATGAACGTCTTACATCTGTGTCTGCGAACAGAGTGCTTGACGAGGGTGAAGTAAAGGGCAGAAAGGAACGTAAAAAGGTTATTGATAAGCTTGCTGCCGCAATAATCTTAGAGAGCTATCTGGGCAGTATCAGAGGAACAGACGGAGGAATATAGTTATGGCTGAGACTATAAAAGTATATACGGATGATGGTGAAGTGACAGAATTCTACGTGCTTGAACAGACAAGACTTTGCGGAACGGATTATCTTCTTGCGGTTGAAGATACCGACGGGGAAGAAATGCAGGCATGGATATTCAAGCAGACGCAAGTGGAGGGAGAAGAGGTCATATATACCGTCATTGATGATGAGGATGAACTTCGTGCAGTGTCAGGCGTATTCACGGAACTGCTTGATGATTGCGATTTTGAACTCTGATTTATAAAACTAAAAGAGAGGTGTTATTTTGAAAGTTAAAAAAGAATCAGGAAAGTCGGTTAGGATCATTCCGCTGGGAGGACTTGAACAGATAGGAATGAACATCACGGCTTTTGAAACTGAGTCCGCCATTATTGTAGTGGACTGTGGTTTGTCGTTCCCTGATGACGAAATGTTAGGAATTGATCTGGTTATCCCAGATGTAACATATCTTAAGGATAATCGTGACAAATTAAAAGGATTTGTTATTACTCACGGACACGAGGATCACATAGGCGCACTGCCATATGTTTTAAAAGAAGTAAACGCACCGATATATGCGACTGCGCTTACAATGGGAATTATAGATAATAAACTGAGAGAGCATAATCTTATCAATAAAGTAAGAAGAAAAGTAGTATCATACGGTCAGTCTATCAATCTTGGGAATTTCAGAATAGAATTCGTAAGAACCAATCACAGTATTGCTGATGCAACAGCGCTTTCCATAACTACACCTGCAGGCGTGATATTCCATACGGGGGATTTTAAAGTGGACTATACGCCGGTGTTTGGAGATATGATTGATCTTCAGAGAATTGCCGAGATAGGAAAAAAAGGAGTTCTTGCACTTTTGTGTGACAGCACCAACGTTATGAAGCCTGGATTTACAATGTCCGAGAGAACGGTTGGCCGTACATTTGATAATATATTCGATGATTGCCGCGACAGCAGGATTATAGTAGCAACCTTTGCCTCCAATGTGGACAGGGTACAGCAGATAATCAATTCTGCAAAAAAATACAGACGTAAGGTAGTCATAGAAGGCAGGAGCATGGTCAATATAATCTCTACCGCCATAGAGCTTGGTTATCTTGACGTGCCCGATAATATAATTATCGATATAGAGAATATGAAGAATTACACTGACGACCAGATTGTAATCATCACAACCGGAAGTCAGGGCGAGGCTATGGCAGCGCTGTCAAGAATGGCGGGCTCCATTCATAAAAAGCTTTATATAAAACCGGGAGATACTGTCATATTCAGTTCAACTCCGATACCGGGCAACGAAAAATCGGTTGCGAAGGTCATTAATGAGCTTTTCCAGCTTGGAGCTAATGTAATAGTACAGGATACACATGTGTCAGGACATGCCTGTCAGGAGGAGATTAAGCTCATATACGCACTTACCAAACCTAAATATGCGATTCCTGTACACGGTGAATACAGGCATCTTAAGACCCATGCGCAGATAGCTAGGGATATGGGTGTTGCAAAGGAGAATGTATTTGTTCTGGAATCGGGAAATGTGCTTGAGCTTAGTGAGGAATCAGGTAAGATAGTCGATACCGTAGTTTCCAAGGGAGTACTTGTAGACGGACTCGGAGTAGGGGATGTCGGCAATATCGTGCTCCGCGACAGACAGCTTTTATCGGAAAATGGCCTGATAATTATAGTGGTAACACTGGAAAAGGGCAGCAATCAGGTCCTTTGCGGTCCGGATATAGTTTCAAGAGGATTTGTATACGTAAGAGAATCTGAGAATCTGATGGATGAGGCCAGAGAAGTTGTTGAGATAGCCATAGACAGATGTCTTAGGAAGAATGTCACGGACTGGGGTAAGATTAAGGTTGAGATAAGGGATACACTTGGAGATTTCATACGTAAGAAGACTAAACGTAATCCAATGATACTGCCAATCATCATGGAATGCTAATAAGGCAGTATAAGGAGGAATGAGTATGTCACAGAAAGCATCGGGCTCAACGGCGGCGTTGAAATCAGTTAAGATTATGCTTGGAATCATATTAAGCGTGATATTTTATGTGCTCGTAATTATATTAGTATCCAGATTCTGCGGAAGCGTGTATGATTTCGGATATCAGATATTTGGTAATGTATCTGTTACGGATGCTCCCGGAACGGATGTTGAATTCACCATAAGTGAATCAGAATCAACCATGTCCATTGCAAAGAAACTGGAATACAATAAGCTTGTAGTGAATAAATATTCATTTTATATACGGGCACAGCTTAGTGCGTCAGGTGAGGGAAGCCCCATACTTCCCGGAACCTATGAGCTTAATACAAGTATGAATTATGATGAGATTCTTTCTGTGATTACTGATTACAGTCAGAATACTGCTCAGGATGGAGAAGAATGAAATATAAGTATAATGGAAGCATAATGGATGAGAGGATGGAGACATTTCTTGAGATGTTTTCCATGCCTCTGTGCGAGAATCTTAGTGAAATAGCCCTTAAAGCTGCGGATAAGCACGTTCCCATTATCAGAAGACAGACAGGGGAACTGCTTGTATTCCTTCTTAAAGCATTCAATGTGAAAAATGTGCTTGAAATAGGTACGGCTACTGGTTATTCAGCGCTTTATATGGCGGGTGGCAAGCCTGATGTACATATTGACACTATCGAGAAGGTGGAATACAGAACCTGGGAGGCTAAAGATAATATTGTGAAGAATGGTTTCGATGACAGAATAAATGTTATGTACGGAGACGCCCTTTCCATTCTTCCAAAGCTTATCAGGCAGGGAAACAGATATGATATGGTTTTTATGGATGCGGCAAAGGGACAGTATGCCGCGTTTTCTGAATATGCGTATACGCTTCTGAGACCGGGTGGCATAATGGTTACGGATAATGTGATGCAGGAGGGCGAGATACTGGAATCAAGGTATGCAGTACCACGACGCAACCGCACCATATATACAAGAATACGAGAATATCTGTATGACATCACACACTCCGATATATGGAACAGCATAATACTGCCGTTGGGAGACGGGGTTGTCATAAGCATCAGACAGGATAAGGATAAAGAGAGGATGGAAGAAGTATGAGAAACGATAGGAAACCTGAACTTCTTATGCCGGCGGGTAATCTTGAGATACTTAAGCTGGCAGTCGTATTTGGGGCGGATGCCGTATATATTGGCGGGGATATGTATGGTCTCCGTGCAAAGGCACATAATTTTTCTATTCGTGAAATGGCAGAGGGAATTGATTTTGCACACAGGCATGGGAAAAAGGTGTATGTCACTGCCAATATTACAGCACATAACAGTGATCTTTTGGGTGTAAGGGAATATTTTAAGGAGCTTTCAGAGATAAGGCCGGATGCGCTTATTATATCGGATCCGGGAGTTTTTATGGCCGCAAAAGAGATATGCCCGGATATAGAGATTCATATAAGTACGCAAAGCAATAATGTCAATTATGATACGTTTAAATTCTGGCATATGCAGGGTGCAAAAAGGGTAGTGACCGCAAGGGAACTTTCGATAAAGGAGATAGCCGAAATCCGCAGTCACATACCGGACGAACTTGAGATTGAAACATTTATACACGGGGCAATGTGCATATCGTATTCGGGAAGATGCCTGCTTAGCAATTATTTTACGGGAAGGGATGCCAATCTTGGGGCATGTACACACCCATGCCGCTGGAAATACTACGTGATGGAGGAGAAAAGACCGGGCGAGTATCTTCCGGTTGAGGAGAACGAGCGTGGAACGTATATATTTAACTCGAAGGATCTGTGCATGATAGAGCATATACCTGATCTGTGTGAGGCGGGTATAGACAGCTTCAAGATAGAAGGACGTATGAAAACTGCGTTGTATGTTGCAAATGTGGCACGCGTATACAGGATGGCAATCGACGATTATTATAAGGACGTCATTCTATATAAAGAAAAGATACCATATTATAAGGAAGAACTTGAAAAAGGAACATACAGGCAGTTTACTACCGGATTTTTCTATGG
The DNA here is from genome assembly GCA_949292725.1 of uncultured Eubacteriales bacterium. Lineage (GTDB taxonomy): Bacteria > Bacillota > Clostridia > Lachnospirales > Lachnospiraceae > V9D3004. Next base: position 29,937 of record CASFAQ010000023.1, read on the forward strand.
AAAACCGACGCATGAGACTCAGATATACGATTCTAACACATACGTTAAGAATTATGTATATCTTGGAACCATAAAGTCAGTAAATGAAAACGGTCTGTATGGATTTGAGCAGAAGAATAAGTTTTCAAAAGGCGATGAGATTGAAGTTATGAGGTGCGACGGCACGGTGCACAATGTTACCGTGCAGAAAATGACTGATGATACCGGAAATGAGATAGAGTCATGCCCGCATCCGGGTCAGATGATATATATAGACGTCGGCGCCAGACTTCAAAAGTACGATATTCTGAGAAAAGAGGACTGAATAATTTTACCTGTTCGCTAATAATTATGACCCGTAGTACGCATAATATGTCTACGGGTTTTTTTATTTGAGAAAGGAAAGAGATGATTATTTGAAATCAGTATGGATTGATGCGGCAGAACCGGTACATTTTGAATCCTTACAGAATGATACTACAACTGATGTTCTCATAATAGGAGGCGGTCTTTGCGGGATTTTATGCGCCGTGTTTTTAAAGGAGGCCGGGGTGGATTATCTGCTTGTTGAGAAAGACAGGATAGGTATGGGAATCACCCAGAATACAACGGCAAAAATAACATCCCAGCACGGTCTTATATTCGACAGGCTTATACGCGATAAAGGAGTCGGCAATGCCCGGATGTATCTTAAAGCGAACGAGTGGGCAGTAAATGAATACAGAAAAAGAGCTGAAAATATTGACTGTGATTTTGAAAATAAACGTTCAGGGGTGTATTCACGCACAGATAATGAAGCGATTGAAAAGGAGATTGCGGCGCTTGACAGGATAGGTTATTCTGCAGAGTATGCCAATAGGCTTAATCTGCCATTTGATATAAAGGGCGCTGTACTTTTTGATAATCAGGCACAGTTTAATCCGCTGAAATTTATCTATGGAGCCGCAGTAAATCTTAACATAAAAGAGCATACGTTTGTAAATAAGGTAAAAGACACAACTGCATATACTGACAGAGGAAATATTAAAGCTGATAAAATAATTATTGCTACTCATTTTCCTTTTATTAATAGGCGGGGAAGTTATTTTCTCAAGCTTTACCAGCATCGTTCGTATGTAATTGCATTAAAAGGAGCCGCAGATGTAGACGGAATGTTTATAGATAACAATAATAACGGGTTTTCTTTTAGAAATTATAAGGATTTGCTGCTTGTCGGAGGAGGCGGTCACAGAACAGGCAGTCCGGCGGGAAAGCTTGACAGGCTGAAGCGTTTTACACAGTCTGCTTACGGTACTGCAAAGGAAATGTATCTTTATGCTACGCAGGATTGTATGAGTCTTGATAATATAGCGTATATAGGTAAATATTCAATGCATACGCCAAATTGGTACGTGGCATCAGGTTTTAACAAATGGGGAATGACTTCGTCTATGGTTGCGGCAAGGCTTTTATGCGATATGGTGTGCGGAAAGAAAAATGAATTATCAGGGCTTTATTCTCCAAGCAGGAGCATTTTAAAAACACAGCTTATTATTAACGGAGCTGTCTCAACAATGAATCTTTTAACCCCGGGAACAAAAAGATGTCCGCATATGGGATGCGAATTAAAGTGGAATAAAGCAGAACATACATGGGACTGCCCGTGTCATGGCTCGCGCTTTGACGAAGATGGCAGACTTATAGATAATCCTGCAAAAAGGGACGCCGCTCATATTGCAAAAAGCAGGTAATTACGTTATATTAAACATTAAAAAGGAGATGCTATGAGAACTTTATATTTGGATTGCGGAATGGGCGCCGCCGGAGATATGATTATGGGCGCACTTCTTTCGCTTATTGATGATAAAGATGAATTTATTAAAGAGATTAACAGTATAGGAATACCGGATACCCTCATCTCGTACGAATATAGCAGTAAATGCGGAATTTCGGGGATACATATAAGCGTGAAAACAGCTGGAGCGGAAGAGCGTCAGGATGTTACGTCAGAATGCGGACATGGTCATAACCACCACCATGCAGGTATGGATGATATACGTGCAATAATTGATAATCTTAAAGTGTCCGACAGAGTAAAAAAGGAAGTTAACGATATATATATAATGATAGCTGATGCAGAATCAAAAGTACATGGGGAAGATGTCAGTAAGATTCATTTCCATGAGGTTGGCATGATGGATGCAATCGCCGATATTACAGGCTGCGCAATGCTTTTTGAAAAGCTTTCTGTTAAGAGTATTTATGTGTCAAATGTAAATATGGGCTTTGGTAAGGTCAGATGTGCTCATGGAATCCTTCCTGTTCCCGCGCCGGCTACGGCGGAGCTTCTTACCGGCATACCTTGTTATGCCGGTAAAATTGAGGGTGAATTATGTACGCCTACGGGTGCTGCACTTTTAGCATATTATGCAACAGCATACTCCAATATGCCTCTGATGCGCATAGTAAAGACCGGTTATGGATGTGGCAGGAAAGATTTTGAGGCGGCAAATGTCGTCAGGGCTGTGCTTGGTGAAACGGATACCGGTGCGGACAGCATTATAGAACTTGCATGTAATATAGATGATATGACCGGTGAAGAGATTGGATATGTGACAGAGCGTTTGTTAAAAGAGGGAGCGCTTGACGTATACACAACCGCAATCGGCATGAAGAAGAACCGGCCCGGGATAAAGCTGTCGATAATATGTAAAAATCATATTCGCGAACGAATGTCGGAGCTGATTTTTAAGCATACGACTACGATAGGGATAAGAGAGTACATATGTAACAGAACAGTTCTGTCACGCAGTGAGAAAGAGACCGATACTCCAATCGGAAAAGTGCGTATAAAGCATTCATATGGGAACGGTATGCATAAAATAAAACCCGAATATGAAGATATAAAAAGACTTGCCGATGAAACAGGCAAATCAATACGTGAGATACAAAATATAATAATAAAAAATACAGATTTCTGCAAGGAGGATGATTGATATGCATATGTCAGATGCGCTTTTAGCGCCTGCGGTGGCTTCGGTTATGTATGCCGGAAGTATTATCACGGCAGGATATTCAGTTAGGAAATTAAGACAGGAGGATGATGCGGTCAGAATACCGGAGATGGGAGTAATGGGAGCATTCGTATTTGCTGCCCAGATGATTAATTTTACAATACCGGGAACAGGTTCATCAGGACATCTTGCCGGTGGGATGTTACTTTCAGCGGTTCTTGGACCGTATGCCGGATTCATATCCATGATAGGAGTTTTGCTGATACAATGCCTGTTTTTCGCCGACGGAGGACTTATGGCGTTGGGCGCCAATATATGGAATATGGCATTTTTCGGATGTTTCATCGGCGGGGGCCTCATCTGGAGGTATATCATGAGGCATGGTGCATCTAAGAGAAAAATATGGATAGCGGGAATATCGGGATGCATAATATCCATGCAGTTTGGAGCATTTTTTGTGACACTTGAGACTCTGGTCTCGGGAATTACCGAGCTTCCGTTTACGACATTTTTAGCTGCCATGCAGCCTATACATCTTGCAATAGGGCTCATAGAGGGGGTTATCACATCCGCAGTTCTTATGTTTGTATACGAGGCGCAGCCGGGACTTTTGTGGGGAGTGAATGCTTCGGCTGATAAAAGCAGAATGCCTGCTAAAAGGACTCTTACGATACTCGGAGTATGCGCTGTTATCATCGCCGGGGGCATATCGCTGTGTGCATCGGCGCTTCCTGACGGACTTGAGTGGTCCATAGCAAAGATAGCGGGAGATACGGAATTAACTACATCCGGAGATATATACGATATGTTTCTTGCAATACAGGAGAGGATTGCCATTATGCCCGATTATGCTTTCAGAGGCTCAGACAATGCGGTGGGAACATCGGTTTCAGGCATTCTGGGCGCAGTCATTGTATTTTCGGTATGTATAGTGTGCTGTTATCTGTTCAGATTATTCAGAAAGAGAAGATGCTATGAAAAAGCTTGAGAGCGCTATACATGAAATCACTTAAGGATATAAGAAAAGGCATGGGTTATGTGTTTCAGGATGCCGATAATCAGCTTTTTATGTCAACCGTGTATGAGGATGTTGCATTTGCACCGAGAAGCTACGGAATCAGGGGATTACAGCTTGACAAATGCGTAATGCAGGCGTTAAGAGAGGTTGGTATTGAAGAAATTGCTGACAGACCGGTATACCAGCTGTCAGGTGGTGAAAAAAAGCTTGTATCCATTGGGGCACCCTCCGTAAGGAAGGTGCCCCAAGGTCGCTCTTGTAATTGAATTAAATATTGATTGTTTTGGACGGTGCAGCCATTGGTTACGCCGTCTT
>CASFAQ010000024.1 GCA_949292725.1 uncultured Eubacteriales bacterium
TTGGTTTGTGAAATTTAATTCTTACCTCTGAAAAATCATTGTCATGAATTTTCAGGGTTGTCTGAGTATCCAATTTTCAAAGTACGCCTTTCGCTTTCCACCCTCTCGGTGCGTCAGCAAAACTTACTTTACCAAAAATGCTCCCCCTTGTCAACACCTTTTTTTCAAAAATTACATAAATTTTGCCGACCCCTGAATTTTACTCCTAAAACCGCGTAAAATAGCAATTTTTTCGACATTTCCCCTGTTTTTTTTATATACATCGTGATAAAATATAAAAAGCGTATTAAAATAATATTTCAGGAGGTTTAACTATGAAGAACCAGGAACAACCGGCCATCTATGATGCCAGATCATTAGGCGCCGCCAGAACGCTTATACTTGGTTTCCAACATCTGTTTGCAATGTTTGGAGCCACGGTGCTCGTTCCGGCGCTTACGGGACTCAGTGTCTCGTCAACTCTGTTATTTGCAGGTCTTGGAACTTTGCTTTTTCATTTTTTGGCAAAGGGAAAGATACCTGCTTTTTTAGGTTCATCCTTTGCATTCCTGGCCGGATACGGAGCCATTGCTCCTAATGGCGAGAAGGAACTGCTGCCTTATGCGTGTCTGGGTGTTGCATGTGCAGGTATTCTGTACCTTATAGCCGCCTCACTCATTAAGTGTCTCGGAAAAGACAAGATAATGCAATTCTTTCCCCCTATAGTTACAGGACCTGTAATCATTGCCATAGGTCTTACACTGTCGGCAAGCGCAATCAATAACTGTTCCAACAACTGGCCGATAGCTCTCATTGCCATTGCAATAGTTATTATATGTAATATGTGGGGAAGGGGGATAATAAAAATCATTCCTATTATACTTGGTGTTATAGGTTCTTCACTCATAGCCATAATACTTACTCTGTCCCTCGGTCAGGAAGCAGACGGCATGATAACAATCGGAGGCAACAGCTCCTTAGCCCTGTTTTCAGCAGACAGCATCCGGAATATAAAAGATGCGCCATGGATAGGTCTCCCATTCCAATATGAGGATACGGTTTTTTCTATATTCAATAATCCCGACTCGTCGCTTATCATCACGGCTGTCATCACGATTATGCCTATCGCCATTGCTACCATGGCTGAACACATAGGAGACATATCTGCCATATCATCTACTATTAATAAGGACTGCATATCTGATCCGGGAATTCACAGAACACTTCTTGGAGACGGACTTGCAACGATAATGGCCGCCCTTTTCGGCGCTCCTGCCAATACTACATATGGCGAAAACACCGGTGTACTTACACTTACAAAAGTATATGACCCATTTGTTATACGTATCGCAGCCTATATAGCAGTACTGCTGTCATTCTGTCCAAAGATTGCCGCTGTCATATCGGCAATGCCCGCGGCGACATGCGGAGGAGTCTCGCTCGTACTCTATGGTATGATTTCGGCTGTAGGAGTAAGAAATGTAGTAGAAAATAATATTGATTTTAAACAAACAAGAAATATCATCATATCTGCCCTGATTCTTGTTCTTTCAATAGGAATTGCATATTCTGCAAACGCGGGAATCTCATTCCCTATAGGTAATGTAACCATAAAACTCTCAGGTCTCGCAGTGGGTGTTATTGTCGGAATAACTCTAAATGCAGTTTTACCCGGGCGGGAAAAAAATAATATTACCGGAGGTGCTAAAGCATGAGTAATGTATACATAATGGATCATCCGCTTATCCAGCATAAAATAGGTATTATTAGAAGAAACGATACCGGAACAAAGGATTTTAGGCAATCGGTAAGTGAAATTGCTTCCCTTATATGTTATGAAGCAACACGCAATCTTCCGCTTAAGGAAACAAGGATTGAAACTCCCATATGTGAGACGACCGTAAAAGAACTGAAAGGCCGCAAACTGGCAGTAATCCCAATACTTCGAGCAGGTCTCGGGATGGTCGATGGGATACTTCAGCTCATTCCTGCCGCAAAGATAGGCCACATAGGTCTTTACAGGGATCCGGATACACTAAACCCGGTTGAGTACTACTGCAAGATACCTGCCGACTGTGATGAAAGAGAAGTATTTGTAGTAGATCCCATGCTTGCTACCGGAGGTTCCTCGTCTGCAGCCGTTACATTATTGAAAGAACGCGGATGCAGACATATACATTTTATGTGTATAATAGCGGCGCCCGAAGGTGTCAGGAAGATGCAGGAAGATCATCCTGATGTTGATATATACATAGGCGCACTTGACGAAAAATTAAATGATCACGGATACATTGTACCGGGACTTGGAGATGCCGGAGACAGGATATTCGGTACCAAATAAACCCCTGACATATATTAAAATCAGGCAAAAACCGGCGTTCTACTCTTGTAGTTCACCGGTTTTGTTATTATATATCCACCACTCTGATTCCATTCTTTCCAAATTCTACAGACTTATCGCATATTGAAAGTACGGACATTCTGTGCGTAACGATAATCACCGTCTTGTCAGTCATCTGCTTAAGATTAGTAAGAAGCTTTCTTTCTGTAGCATCATCAAGCGCACTTGTGGATTCGTCAAGCATCAGAATAGGGTTATCCGAAAAAATCGCTCTCGCTATTGCAATTCTCTGCATCTGTCCCTCCGAGAGACCAAGCCCTCGTTCACCAAGCACAGTATCTATTCCATTCTTAAGGCTACTGACAAATTCGTCAGCACAGGCAATCTTAAGCGCCTTACCAATTCTCGCCACATCATCCGACGCATCCATATCGGAAAAGCATATGATATCCCTTATGGAGCCACTCATAAGGTAATTTCCCTGGGGCACATATGCAAATAGACATTTCCACTCTGATGTAAGCGGTATGGTATTATCTCTGCTTTTAATGTATCTGCTGCCGCTATCTGCATCATAGAGGCACATAAGCAGCTTAAGGAGCGTGCTCTTACCGCAACCCGTTGTTCCGACAAACGCAACGTATTCCCCCTTTTTTATATCCAAGGTCACTTTATCAAGAACTGTAGGCATGTTATCTTTACTGAATTTACCGCATTCTACCGCCGTCGTATCCATCAACTCCGTATATAACCGTCCGTACGTAAATGATACATTCTCAAGTCCTATCGCTTCAAATCTATTATTATAGAATATGTATATATCCCTCATGGATACCGGGTCCTGCCGTACCGCGTCCCCGAGTTTTCCGGCGTCTATAAGACGTTCCGCACTTGCAATCATTGCGTAATACCTGGGAAGATAACCTGTAATGCCGGCAAACGGCGTCTGTATCTGACCTATAAGCTGAAGTATGGCCATTAGGGTTCCGTAAGTCATAGTCCCATGGATAATTCCATAGCAACAGCATACTGCTCCCGCAACATACGCACCATTCATTATGACACCAAAGCCCATGCTGCATACATTCGAAAGATGATTCTTCATAATTCTCGCTTTTTTATGCTCATTCATTTTTTGAACGGCGTCATCCTTCACACGTTCCTCGACCCCAAATGATTTAACCATAATCAGACTTCCAAGGTAATCCTGAAGAAATATCCTAAGTTTCCCATCCTTCTCCTGTACCTTCTTATGCAGATTCTTTAAAAGCCTTCTGAAAATCCATGAAAAAACCAGAAGTATAAATCCTCCCGGCACAACAAACAGTCCAAATGCCGGCACAAGAGCCAATATGGCTGCCAGCGCGCCCAAAAGCCGCACTGCCATCCCCGTAACTCCCGGAATAATCTGTGTCATTCCACCGGATACTACAACTGTATCACTGGTAAGTCTGTTAAGCCATTCTCCCGAGTGGACGCCTGATACATCCGAATAATCCTTATGAAGAATGGTTGTAAAAAGCTCCTCCTTATAACAGTTTTCAAGCGTAGAACTTGTATACTCCTCCACAAATCTGCCCAGGGCCCTTACTATCAGCTGTATGCCCACAATTCCGATAAAGATAAATGTCCAGTATACAAACGCCCTCATATCGGCCGCCACTGCCGCATCTATCATGTCCTTTAGTATAAGCGCATATAACACACCGGCTATACCAAGAACCGCCTGAATAACTATAAGCGCCAGTATCATTATTTTATTTTTTCCGGCAACATCCGAAATCCATTTGATTGTTTGAGTGTTCTTAGTCATCAATCCCGTCCTTATCATCCGTCAGTCCCATATATTTTTTCATGTCATTTATCGCCTGTATGCTTTCATCATCCACATTTCCTAACGCTTTAATCTCAGAAGAGATTTTGTCCCTCCTAAAGAGGATGCGGTGCATTCCCCTTATCATCCAACATACGGGAAGCAGCAGCGCATTTTTTTCAAGTGCCGGAAATTCAGGGATAAGAAATTGTCTGCCCGGAAAGAATCTCCTCATAAGATATCGCCATTTCTTTCCGCCTTTTTTATTAACACCTGACATGATGCCAATTTCCTGTATTCCATACGTACCGAAATAAAGGATATGATTAGCTATCTTAAGATATTCTTCATTCATGCAACCCTTGTCAGAAAACCAGTCAGACGCCGCCTTTTTTGCTATATCGTCAAATCTTTTCAGCCCCAGATGTCTTAGCACTTTATCTATATATTCTGCATCCGGCACATCTCCCATAGCATTGCAATACAGCCAGATATCTGCAAACGAACGTATACCGGTTCCACAATTATCAAAATGTTTTGCAAGATGCGCAATCATATGAAGATAGAAATCCTCATGCGACAGCCTCTTTTGGTAAATTTTTTTCTCTACCGGCTCCAATCTTTCAAATATGTCCTTAAAATAATCATAGTAATCCGAATCCTCCGCAAAAAGATTCCAGTGTATCTCAACCGCAATATTGCCGGACTTTACATATCCATCATGATGATGCCCATGCAATTCGAGCACAAAACCACATTCCGCAAGTATCGCCGCAACCTCTGGCATATCGGATTTTCTGACCAGTATATCCACATCGCACATGGTTCTCATATGAGGATACGGATAATAATTCTTAATAATCCAGCCCTTTAGCGGCACATGTTCTATTCCATGATCTTCCAATTTGTTAAGCAAATCCGATACTTCTATATGCTGCATGGATTCTATACCCAGCGCGATATGCATTTTCTTCTCAAACAGGGAAACGATATCCGCGCCCGGTCTTTCCTCTTTGGGAAGCTTAATTAAAGCGTAGTATAATGTCGGCGCCACTCCGTTTTTATCCGCGGTCATATATATCTTGTTCCAGTCAATATCTGCAGGCGGATATTCCGGTACAGTATTATTGATTGCTGATGCAAGAAGTTTTATAAAATATGTGTCGGCCATATCATCCCCCATTAGTCAAACAGATTATTTGCCGTCAGTGTATCGATGAATCTGTCAACATCCTTAGCTATATCATCCTCACAAACCTCATATGTATTAAACCCTTCCTCTATAAGCTCTTTTCTTGTACATCCCTTTTCTGCCATTTTCCAGAAAAATGCTCCCGTTTCATTAAGATGTACCATTCCGTTAAATTCATCCGCTCTTTTGCCTACCGGAACTACAACATACGAACCGGCAACCTCTCTTAACACAAATCCATCCTTTATCTTCATCATCCTGCTCCTTATATTAATCAAAAATCTATAATGAGTATAACATACTTTTCTGTTATTTCACACTAAAGTATGTTATACTGTCTGCAAAAGCATTTATAAAGATATAATTTAGGGAGGAATCAGCATGAAAAAATTAATTGCTTGCATACTAAGCATTTCACTTTTGCTCGGAGGGTACTTCGGAGGCGTAGCGACACAATCCGCTTCAAAGATACGCCTAAATCGCAAGAACCTTACACTGACAAAAGGCCAAAGCTTCAAGCTTATCGTAAAAAATAATAAGAAACGTGTGAAATGGAGCAGCAATAAGAAGAAGGTTGCCACGGTAACGAAAAAAGGAAAAATAACTGCGAAGAAACAGGGAAAGGCACGTATAACGGCTAAGGTTGCGAAGAAAAAACTTACATGTAAGGTAACTGTTAAAAAATCCACGCCGGTTATATCCACACCGGTGGTAGATCCGGTAGCGATAACAACGCCTGTACCTTCCACCACACAGGCAACGCCGGCGCCTAAGGATGACAATGAGCCAGTTACGAATACCGATTCCTCACCGGCTCCCGACACTAACGCAACTCCGGAGCCTGATACAGCCGCAACTCCGGATCCCGACTCCCTTGCAGCAGCTCCTACCGAGGACCCTGCCACAAAGGATGATGGATGGATACAGGGCTGGTACTAATTAAATATGCCAAAAAAGACAGCTGCCTTATTTACTAACTGGGCAGCTGCCTGATTATAAGTGTATTATATTTTACTTAAATACATTTCTTAACATATTATACAATCCATGTCCCCATGCCGATTCATCATGGAATGCGCCCTCAACTTCGTAGTATACATGCGAAACTCCATTGCTCTCAAGCGCTTCGTGATACGTAGTCGGCATTTCATTTACTGTTGTATCATTAGAACCCTTTACAATCATTATGAATGTATTGTCGATATATTCAGAAGGAAGCGTAAATGACGCCGTATCGGAAAACAGCCCTTCCTCACCAACTCCGGTATAGTTAGCTTCATATGCAAATATGCCGTATGCAGGACAGAATGCTCCGATATAACCGAAGGTCTCCGGTTTGGTTATACCGATGTAGAGTGCCTCGCGCCCTCCCATCGAAAAGCCTGCTATAGCTGTATTCTCTCTTCCTGTGGCTATACTGTAATTTTTCACCATATATGGCATCAGGCAATTTATAAGGTCCTCTCTGAACAGATCGTAGAACTTGTAGTTCTCAGCCGAAAACCTATCCTCCACACTGGAATCAGTGCATACACGGATACTTGGTATGACTATAATCGCCTCTGTCGCCTCATTTGCGGCATAGAGATTACCTGCGGTCTTTACTATGGAGCAACTGTCTGCGTCACTTCCAAATGAATCCTGATTGCCAAATATTCCATGCATCATATACACTACGGGGTATTTCTTATCCTCGGAGTAACCGGCAGGAAGAATAACATTAAACGGTCTTTCTGAATCAGTGTATGTTGAATAATATCTATCTGACTTAAATGTACCGTAGGTCACACCCGTGCGACTTATGTTATAATCATCAGGAATGTCCATTACAATCGCATCTTTAGTATCGGTCGCAGCGTCTTTTTTAAGGACAACCGAGTTGATATTAATGGTCGGGCTTCCCGCAAACGAAACGTATTTTAGTGCTTTAATATAGCTTCCTTCCTGTAGCTGATATGTAACCGTGGTCGTAGCAGTATACTCTTTGATGCTAATCGGAGCCTGTTGTCCGGCAGGATTCTGCCCGATTCCATCAGTCATATTTTCATTGAGCATATACAGATTGACGTCTGCGCCACTCGGATTGGAGAATGTAACCTCAGCATAGTTATAGCCGCCGGAATATATATCTTCCGGTATGTTAATTATCACGCCCTGGTATATCGCAAGATTCAGTTTAAGTATATCATCCTCCATGGCTACTGATACGGACTCACCATCGCATGTACATATATCCGCCGAAAGAGTAAGTGGCTCAGAAAGTGATTCACCCGGAACCGGCGTAGCTGTCGGCGCAGTTGTAGGCGTAGCCTCTTCGGTCTGCTCCAGTCCCGAAAGTACTATGGATTCTATGGTGACGGTCGCATCCGCAGGAATACTGAAGAATCTGAATGCCGAAAGATATTTTCCATCAACCACCTTTGCCGAGTCGACGTTAAATACCTTTGTGCCGGAGCCATCTGATAATTCACCGCCGCCATATGAAGGATCATCTTGGTATGTGGAACTCCACCAAGGCGATGAGGTTCCGTATTTTTTGGCTATACCGACTCCGGTAAATCCGGAAGCATATTTATAAGTTACTGTAATTGTTCTAAAATCATAATTAGACCATATCTCTTCAGGGAATGAAAAACCAACTTCATATCCCTCGCTTCCATTTGCCAGAAGCGTATATGATCCGTTATCATTCTTTACCACCGAACCGTTGACATTTGGCAGTACCGAAGTCTCATCAAGCTTTAGGCTATACTCCGTTTTGTCCTCATTCCAGCCTGTGGCAGGAAGAGCTATCTGTGGCATATCGGAGTCCGACCATATCCTGTATATGTCAAACTGCTTGATGTAATACTTTCCCTGACATCCCTGTTCGCCCTGCCATTCTGTATTCGCATCTCCTATGGTCAGGCAGTAATTCTCGCCTGTAGCCTGGGCGGTCAGGTCTACATTCATATCAACCGTCTGCCATTCTCCGGTACTCACAATGGTACCTGCTCCACTAATATCACCCATAAAACCATTCCAGTGCGGTACCAGTCTGATATATGTTGTGTCATCAGATTTTACTGTTATGCGATATATGTATTTTGCGCCGCCGCCTACTCTGTACCCGATTCCCTTATATCCTGCCGCGTCAAAATTACTTATATCAGTATCATCCGCACTGGTATAATCGACAATGTATTGACCGACTGCCGCATCGAATGTACAGTACTGCGTCATCTCGTTATCTCTTCCGACCTTGAATCCATCCGTAGCAAACTCCTCCTGCGATGTCATATTAAGCGAGTCAACAAGGCTTATAATATTACCATTCCTATCAAACTCAAGCGTCTGATTGGCGCTTGCGCCTATTTTATCCAACACCGTATTCAACGACTCATACACGGTATCTGTCTCAGTACTTCCCGTCTGGATGTCTGTTCCGATTTTCTTTACATAACCTGCAAATTTTATATTGGTCTCAGCCTGTTCTATCGGTATATTATTTATTACCACGGTATACACAATCTTATCTTCGGCCGCATCTAACGAATATATCTTTCGGTAGTTTTCATTTGCCGTTGAAACTACCATATAATCATTTGATGAATCCTTTATCTTGAGTTTTATTCCACACTCGTCTGCGTAGCTTGCATTGGACACCTCGATACCGACCCTCATGGACTGCGTCATATTCTCATTGCCCTCAGTCTTTAATGTGGCGCCCAGAATTCTGACAGCAGGTTCCGTAGCTGTATCCGCTTTTATATCGATATAATCAGTAAAGACTGCCGCAGACAGCGTAACCGCCAGCATCATAACAAGTGCGAGCGTTCTTCTGCATGATTTAAACAAATAAATTACCTCCCAGCATATTTAATATACAATTCAATTACAATCAACACTTATGCCAAACAGTCTATCATACTGTTGATTATACATGTACTCTTAGTAATATAGCATGATTTTTACTGATTATTTCGTGCCATTAATTGACCTTTAGTGATTTTTACTGGTTTTTGGTAACGATTATCTGGTTTATCGTAAGGCCATTAATCGGGGTGTTGCCTATGGATTTTATAGTCAGCTTTGTACAGGTGTTATTTGTAGTAAGAGCGAAAGTTTCTTCAAACTCAGCACCGTCTGTAAGGTCACTGTCATTGAACACTTTAAGATTTTCTACATATGAATTGTGTCCATTTCCTATCCACACTCTAAATCCATTCGTGCCGGCATATGTTCCTTTTATAGTGACGTTTACAGTTTCTCCGGATGCGACTTCATCCTGAAGAGCAAAGTTGATAGAACATATAACAAATGTATTGAATGAAGTCACATCAGGGTTTGATTTAGGTATTAATGTCAATTCACGTGTGAATGCAACTCCGCTCTCTCCTGAATTGCTGACAACATCGCTGGATATTCTGGAATTAAATCTTCCACCACTCCATACGCGGAATGCCTGACTGTTTTCATATGATATTCCCGTGATATATACCTTTATTATCTGCGAGCTCTCATAAGTAGTATTTAACGGAACCTGAACGTACTCAGCTCCTGCAAGAATCAGGCTGCCGCTTTCACTTATACCTCCCTTGGTGGTATCTTTTATACTTACCGTGTTAAGATCAAGCTGCTGCCAATCTTCACCTTCCGGTGCCGTAGCCGCAGGCGGTGTAGGCCTTGCTGTAGCCGCCGGAGTCTCAGTCGGCTCAGGAGTTGGCGATGCTGTCGCTACCGGAACCGGTGTTGCGTCAGGATTTTCCTTTTCTGCATCCGTATTCTTATAGAAAGTAATGGAATTCAGCGTAAATGTATTGCTCTCTCCCGACGAATCACCCGCAGCCTGTATATAGACAACGCTTTGTGTTTTGTATGATTCATCCCATGTACTCCATATATCGGATGTAAATGTATAGTCATACGTGCCCTCTGCGAACTCGACGTTATATTGCAGAGCTTTCTTTAACTGGTTATCATTAACCCAGTAATCTTCATCCACGTATGGTCCGCCAAATCCCACGGAATAGCTTCCGGTCTGATCCGCACCGGATGTTACATTAAGCACCATTTTACTGTAATCGTCCAGATTAATCGGGCTCTTATTGTCGTTAATATAGTAGCCGACGGAAAGCCCTCCGGACTCTCTTGACAACTCAATCGTTACTGTTCCGTCACCGTTATCCGTAAAATTCTTTACTGAAGAATATGCAAGGTTACTCTGGGCTACATTTACCTGCTTCTCAGCCACCGGTAAAAGCGACTCTTCCACTGCGTTTGCAATTCCGGTTACAGTTCTGTCTGTCGTTTCGGTTTCATATGTATAACTCTGACTTATATCGCCCAGTTTCCTTACAACGCCCTTAAAATTAATCTTAGTATCAAAGTATCCATTCGGAATATTGTTCACAACAACTGTATACACAACGATATCCAGATTTTCATGACGACTGTATATCTTTCTGTATGACTCATTATCAGTCGATATAAGGACCGGTTCCTTTGTGCTTCCTTCAACACTGACTTCTATACCGCACATATCGGCATAACTTGCGTTTAATACCTGTATTGCAAGTCTCATTGACTGGCTGCCGTCCGATGCACTCTCTTCCAAAATCGTTGCTCCAAGAACCTTCACCTGAGGTTCCAAATCTGCGGCTTTAGTTGCTCTATCCTGCCAAAACACGGCTCCCGATACAATAACCGCAGCTATCATAACAAGCGCGATTGCTTTTTTCCTAAATCTAGACAAAGCGATTACCTACTTATTCATTATGTATTCATCCTCTTCAATTACAATCAGAATCGTGCAAACAGTCTACCTCTACAATTAGTATATCAGCATGGCACAAATAGTACATTGCATTATATAATCGGTGCATTTCGATAATTATTACGTTTTTATTTTGTAATTTTTCTTGACTTCACGCAATCTCTTATATACAATATTACTAACAGTCAATTACAATCAGTCATTTCAACATGTGTCAGACAGCTATCCATTCCAAATGAAAGGATGGCGTGTTTAGATCATGAAAAAAACATATTGCGAACTTGATATTTCTATCGTGAAATTTGAGAATGAAGATATAGTTACTTCTTCAAGCCTTATGGATTTTACGGATGGACTTAATTTAGATAACTCAATACTTTTCGATGATTTATTTAGTTCGTCAGGAGAATAATTTTCCTGATATATCAAGAGGTAGTACTATATGAGTAAGAAAGCCAAAATAATTATTATATCACTTACCGTGATAGTGCTTGTAATTATAACAGCTGTTATCATTGCTTCACATGCCGGAAGCGGCTCGGGAGCCGGCGCCAAACCGGCACATTCTATAGCGCCGATACAGGATGATTCCTCAACCTCTCCCACCCAAACGGATACTTATCCGGCAAACACCGCATATGGTGATTTGGAAGATGATGTGTTACCGGAAGATACAGATACCGGCAACAACAGCAATGAGAATTCCGAGAGTTCTGAGAATTCCAAAAATTCAGAGAGTTCCAAGAGTTCTGCAATTTCCAACTCTTCTGATAACTCTGATGTTACAGATGATAATTCCGATACCGGGACCCGGGAGGAGCATCCTGCGGAAGATAACAGTCTTTCTGATTATGAAGTAACCGGCGGAGATAATGAAATATCATTCGAAGATTTGTTTGAATAACATACAACAGCCAGAACATGTGAAATATGTTTTGGCTGTTTTTTAATGTCCTATTTTTTTATTTCACAAATATAATCGTGCGTTTTAGTAATTAAAACTTCTACAATCGGTAATATGATTGGTATAAATAATGTAAATTATAATTGAGCATGGGTATTAATGGATTAATTGGGAGGATTTACGGATATGAACGCAAATTTTATCCGCGAACGTATTGCAAAATTAAGAACCGAGAAATGTATTTCTGAGTATAAGATGAGCTTGGATCTTGGTCACAGTAAAAGTTACATACAGAGTATTTCATCAGGCAAAGCATTGCCGTCCATGTCAGAATTTTTGTATATTTGTAAATATTTAGACGTCTAACCAAAAGAATTTTTCGACGAAGATCTCAAACACCCGGTCAAATCTCACGAGCTTAATGAACTTACGAAGGATATGACATCTAAAGATATTGATATGTTGATTAATCTGGCAAAAAGAATAAAAGAGCTTTAATAAATATCAGGCATATGATTAATGTTTCATCCCCTCGTATGCTGTTATTGCCGCCTCTTTATCCATATTACAGATTAGTTCATAACCTGAAACCGAATTTAACAGATTATCGACCATGTCCAGATATCTAATGACGTCATCCTTTTCTTTCGGAATCAGTATCTGGTTTACAACAAGTCTGATTGCTTCATCCGGCCTTATGGAACGGATGCTGTTGTTGTTCCCACGTTTAAGGTAGCACAATGCGAAAAGAGGCGCTTTTGTATTAGCATTCCACCCTTCTTTTCCACACCACGGAGTTCCATATACAACGAATGCATTGTCCATATATCTTATTATGGGCTTATCACCATTGATAATGTGCGCACGACTGCCAAACACTTTTTTCCACAGCGCAATATGCGTGCTCTTACCCGTACCGCTTTTGGCGCAGAATATATAGGCTCTGCCATCCATCTCTATACATGCTCCGTGCAGCAAAAGTGCGTCAAAATCAATCAGCCTTTTACATATGTCGCGGTATATGCATATGCTTTCGCAATATTGCATCGAATAGTTGATACCCCAAGTATCCTTACCCACCTTCTGTTCATCCCTTATGGCGTCCGTTGTAACGCGTATGTTCATGTCCGCTTTAGCACCATCTTCCGGGAATACTATGTAGTCCTCACACATTGTTCTGACATAATCATAATGATTGTCTATGCAGATCAGAAGTTCTGCCATTCTGATATAGAACATTATTACCTGCCTTTCATGCTTTTTTCACTCTTACTCTCATCCTGTACCAGATATACCTTAACGGATATATTGCGTTCCATATCCTTACATACATTCGGTAGCCACAGTCCGTAACATTTATGGTACGCCTCTTACGGTATATCTTAGTAACCATTCCGAGCACCTTATCCGGATGTATCTGTTCGCATGACATGCAGTTATCTCCCCGCGTACGATACATGATGGCGTTCCCCAACGAATCCTTACGCACTTCTATAACTCTGTGTATGACAAGCTTGCCGTCCTGCCGTTCAAATAACGGCAGTTCTCCTACTCTTAACTGTCCGGTTACAGGCTCTATAAGCACCTGTGTTGCATCCTTCCTGCCCTTATCATATAGAAGGGGCTTCATGCTTACTCCTGATGTGGATATGATAACAAATCTGTTGTGGAAAAGTTCCGTCCTTATATCAGTATGCCTTATCTCCATGGTTCGCTCCTAAGGTATATATAACTGCAAATGAGGGAAATCCCATATAAGGATTCCCCTCATTTTAATGAACGGAGAAGGAGGGATTTGAACCCTCGCGCCGCTATTAACGACCTACTCCCTTTCCAGGGGAGCCCCTTCAGCCACTTGGGTACTTCTCCATGTGCCTTACCTGTATACACCAGCTATGGGATAGAAAATCCTGACGAACATTCTATCCCATAAAAAAACGGAGAGGGAGGGATTCGAACCCTCGGTGCCTTGCGGCACGCCGGTTTTCAAGACCGGTGCACTAAACCAGCTATGCGACCTCTCCTCAACTGCCAACCTAGTATACCATTACATATTATACCATGTCAAGCGGTAAATTATAAATTTCTGATTTTGTTACCCAAAAACATTTTTATGGGTTCTACGTCCTCGGGTGTAGTAAGTTTTATATTGGAATATTCCCCGGCAACGATTCGTACCGGCTTCTCATTATACATCTCCCATACCATTGCATCGTCCGTAACACCTGCCATATCATCCGCACTCATATATCTGTCGAACGCATCCCAGAGGGGTTTCAGCCTGAAAGTCTGTGGAGTCTGAACGCTCCACACATTATCTCTTTTGGGAGTTGATACAACATAACCGTTATCATCTGCAATCTTTATGGTATCCTTACTGGAAACGGCAGGAATCACAGCATCATCTTCTATAACAGCCTTAATCAGTCTCTCAATAAGAACTCCGTCAATACATGGTCTTGCACCGTCGTGGATCATAACATACTCATTATCCTTTATGAGCTTTAAACCATTATAAACCGAATTGTAACGTTCATACGGGCACTTCTCAAATTCATACAGCGAATAGTATAATACCGGATGCCCCTCAATCATCATGTACTGCTTTGGCATATCAGTATTCATGCGGCTTCCGCTTCCTGCCGACAAAAGCACAACGCCAACCCGCAAATTGTCTCCATTCATAGTCTCTACCGCTTTCCTTACTCAAATTTAAGATTGGCTACTGCATTAAGATCGTATCCAAAACGTACTCCGCGGATATATTCATAATACCCTGCCGCGCCGATCATAGCCGCGTTGTCCGTGCATAAAAGCGGGTCAGGGTAACAGAGTCTTTTGCCACCGGCACTACAAGCCTCCTCAAACCTCTTTCTAAGCTCACTATTGCACGCCACCCCTCCTGCAAGCGCGATACAATCATAATCATACTCATCCGCTGCCTGCATGGTATGTCCGACCAGCACGTCAACAACCGCATCCTGAAATGATGCCGCTATGGACGCCCTGTCATATTCCTCATGCTTCATGTTGCAGCCATTTACATAATTAAGAACCGCTGATTTGATGCCGCTAAAACTAAAATCATACGGATGTCCTTCGATATGGCCTCTTGGGAAATGTATCGCCTTAGCGTCGCCTTCCTTTGCCAGCATATCTATCTTCGCACCGCCGGGATAACCAAGTCCTATGGTCCTTGCCACCTTATCAAATGCTTCTCCGGCGGCGTCATCCCTCGTTCTTCCTATAATATTATACACTCCGTAATCCTTTACCTCTACTACATTGGTATGACCACCGGAAACCACAAGGCACATAAAAGGCGGCTTAAGGTCCTTATGACATATATAATTAGCCGAAATATGCCCTCCTATATGATGAACCCCGACAAGCGGAAGCCTCTTTGCATAAGCTATTGCCTTTGCTGCCGATACTCCTACCAGCAGGGAACCTATAAGACCCGGGCCATATGTAACGCATACCGCATCAATCCTGTCAAGCTCCGTATCCGCCTGTTTTAAAGCCTCCTCTATAACAGGATTAATGCACTCTATATGCTTTCTTGAAGCAATCTCCGGTACAACTCCGCCGTATAACTTATGGATATCTGTCTGCGACGCAATAATATTGGACAATACATCCCTACCGTTACGCACAACGGCCGCCGAGGTCTCATCACACGAGCTCTCTACTGCAAGTACGTATATATCATCCCCGCTTTCACAGACACTGTGCGGATGCGCCGCATTATAAAAACTTATATTCTCATCCATCATCAATCATCCTCGTAAACTAAAGTAATGCTTCTTCTGTCTTTTGCACATTCTGTATCAGGAAAAATAGCCCTCACCTCATCCAGATACTGCTCAGGTTTAATAAGCGAAGGACTGTAATGCGTAAGCCACATCTTGCTGACACCGGCTTTCTTTGCAAGCTCTGCCGCCTCATAAAATGTCATGTGACGGTTCTCATAAGCCTTCTTCTGCTTATCCTTCTCGCCATACATTCCCTCACATATGAACAAATCAGCGCCACATGCCTTATCTGATATCACGGATATGGGCCTTGTATCTGTACAATAAGTCAGTTTGATTCCCTTTCTCGGCGGTCCGAGAACATCGTCCGGTGTATATACCCTTCCATCATATTCCACGCTGCCGCCCTTCTGCAGGGGGTTCCATAATTTAATCGGAATTCCTTTTTCTTTAGCGCGTTCCACGGAAAATTTTCCATTTCTTGGAAGTAAAAGATTGTAACCATAGCATGTAATACTATGGTTTACCTTAAATGCCTCAATTGTAAGTCCTTCTATCTCGGTACTAAACTCATCTTCATCTATTTCAGTATATATTATATCAAACGGAAGCTCAGGAGCAATAACCCTTAAACAGTCCACCACTTTCTTAAGCCCCCTTGGTCCAATAAGGGTAAGCGGTTTTACCCTGTCAGAATTACCCATAGAAAGAAGCAGACCCGGAAGTCCGCTGATGTGATCGCCATGATAATGTGTAAAGCATATGGTATCTATCGGATTGACGCTCCAGCCCTTTTTACGAATGGACACCTGAGTACCCTCGCCACAGTCAATAAGAAGGCTGCTTCCATTATATCTGACCATAAGCGAAGTAAGGTGTCTCTTAGGCAGCGGCATCATGCCGCCCGTACCTAGCAAGCATACATCTAACATCTTTTTCTCCTTTAATCATACTAAGAAGATATTAGCACACATTAATTGTTTAAACAAGAAAAAGGCGCAGACATAACCTCCGTTTTTTCACTGACCTCTACAGGAACGACAAATGCAGATGTGATTTTTTCATAGCACTCTTCGCAAAGATTAAACTTGTGTATCTGCAGATCTTTTTTTGAAAAATATCCCCATTCTTTTACAAATGTACATACATCCTCCTGTGGGATATCGCCTTTGAATAATATTATTCTTCCACACGAATTACATATCATAAGACATAACCCTCCCCTGACTTATATAAGATAAATGAATTATATCAACAAATATTCACATCGCCTAGTGGGAATTGGTGGCAGCTATGATTCCTTTATCATTATAAGAGCATCCTCTACAGGATTAGAATAGTAAGTTTTGCGGATTCCCTGCGTAACGAAACCCTCATTTTCATACAATTTCACTGCCGGAGAATTACTCTTTCGCACCTCAAGGATATATCTGATTATACTCATTTGTGCTCCATATGATAATGCATCCTTTAAAAGTCCGGTTCCCATCCCTTCATGCCTGTAATCCTCTGCAACACAGACATTTATTATATCGGCAGTATCAAAACTTATCCGCATTATAAGAAAACCGCATACAATATCATCCTTTACCGCAACAATGCCGTAATCATGCGCAGAGCCAATAGAATATGCAAAGGACTCTTCATCCCAGGCATCATCAAACGACTCCCTCTCTATTTCGTACACACGGGGAATATCACATTCCCTCATTCTGCGTATAATAATCTCACCGGCTGCGTTCACGCTCAAGCCTCTCCCTCTCTGCCTGTGATAATCTCAGATAAACAGGTGCAAAATCCACAGCGTCAACTGCCGCACCCCTGTCATACAGGTATACTGCATAAACAGCTGCCGCCGACGCATTCTGAAGGAGCAGATGCGCTGGTGCAAAATATGCGCGCTCTCCCATATGCTCTTTAATGACTTCCTTAAATACCGGCACTCCGTCTCCCACAAATATTACTTCCACATCATCCTCAAATGATTCGAGAAGCTCATCTATTCCAACTGCCAGAGGCTCTTTTACGGTAATAATCTCATCATCCGCAAAACGATATACCGCAGCATATACCTGATTGCGCCGCGCATCCATAATCGGGCATATAAGCTTATCGGCAAATGGCATATTATACGCCATCATCGCCAGTGATGAAACGGGAATAACAGGCTTTTTTGCCGCCAGACACAAGCCCTTTACCGTAGCGGCTCCTATTCGCAGACCGGTAAACGAACCCGGTCCTTCCCCAACTGCCACAGCATCCATGTCATCTATAGTAAACTCAGCTTCATCAAGGACGCGTTCTATCATCGGCAGAAGCGTCTGAGAATGTGTTTTTTTGTTATTAACGGATGCGCTCGCCCTTATCACTCCGTCTGCATATACCGCAGCCGTAGCTGTAAGTCCCGAGCTGTCCACTGCAAGCAGCTTCATGCGCGGCCACCCCCTCTTACGGTTATTTTTCTATAATCAAACCCCTTATCAATATCCTTTTCAATATGAATATGTATCGCATCGGAGGGAATCAGCTCTTCAATCAAATCGGCCCATTCTACAAGGCACACTCCGTCGCCAAAAAAATACTCCTCGTATCCCAACTCATACATCTCGGATACATCACTGATACGATACACATCAAAATGATAGAACGGCATTATCATGCCGCTATATGTCTGCATTATGGTAAACGTCGGACTGTTCACGCATTCGCTAACTCCAAGTCCCTCTGCAAAGCCCTTTGCAAACACAGTCTTTCCGCATCCAAGGTCACCAACCAGACAATACAGGCTCCCGGGAGATGCATTGCCGGCAAGTTTGTTTGCAAAATCCATGGTTTCTTCCATGTTGTACGTCTCTGTGCTATAACAGTCATTACTCATATATTCATTCCCTTAATTCGTTATTCTAGATATTCGCCCTAATTCTTTCTACAATAGCAGAGCCATTATTTATCTGGCTTTTTGGAAGGATAAACGCCATAACCGTAGAGGTATATATAAGAATCAGCTTCTTCGTTTCCTTAAGCTTTCTTATGTCGCTCCACAGAACATTTGCAAATTCTTCTCCCTGACTTATAACGATACCTTCCTTACATATATTGTATCTGATGGGCTTCTTAAACATTTCCTGTCTCGCCACCTGTCTTCTCGCCTGACTTAATATCTGAAGCGGTCTTATAACCGTAAATAAAAGCGCAAGAAATATCAAAATGCATATTTCAGCAGTACCATATCTTGTCCGTCCCACTATTACCATGACAAGCGCCGCAAGGCTTATAATGATTCCAAACCATCCGGAAAATGAGGAATAATTATGCGAAAACAGAAAATCTCTCATATCTCTTACCCTCACCGTCACTTCACACTCTATACTATCCTCCATATCCAGAGGTTGTATCTTCTCTTCAGCAGAATCAACTGTAGCGCTGCCTCCTTCTTCCGATTCGCCCGCCATATTTTTAAGATCGTCCATATAATCATTCTTCTTCATAAAAGACCTCCTCCTCGCTTCTGTACTTAACTATTCTATATCTTTTTTACTGTTGTTGCAACGAAAAAATCATGCTATAATTTTTTACATAGATAATGATTACGAAAGTAATGAATTCATGAAAGGAGCCTGATATATGGAATACAGAAAGATGAAAAACGGAGCGCTGCCGTCTCTTCTGGGATTTGGCTGTATGAGATTCCCTACTGTAAAAGAGAATGGCACCGAGGTAATCGACAGAGAAAAAGCCTCCCATATGCTTGATATCGCAATTAAGGAAGGTGTAAACTATATCGACACTGCTTATCCATATCATAATGGCGAAAGCGAACTTTTTCTTGGCGAAGCACTTAAGGCATATCCACGTGACAGCTTCTATCTTGCCACCAAGCTTCCTATGTGGGACGTAAAGAAAAAAGAGGACATAAAAGATATATTTCACAGGCAGCTCGAAAAACTGCAGACAGATTATATCGACTTTTACCTGCTTCACGGACTGAATGCCGGCAGTTTTAAAACCGTTACAGATTTTGACATCATAAACATACTTGAGGAGCTCAGGGCAGAAGGTAAGATTCGCTATATAGGATTTTCCTTTCATGACAGCTACGAAGTATTTGAACGCATTATTACATATTATGACTGGGATTTTTGTCAGATTCAGTTCAACTATATGGATTCTGATGAACAGGCCGGAATGCGCGGATACGAGCTTAGCAAAAAGCTTAATATACCTCTTGTGATAATGGAGCCTGTTAAAGGCGGTTCACTTGCCAATTACTCAGATGATATAAAGGAACAGTTCTACAGCTATAAGCCGGGATATTCTATAGCGTCCTGGGCCATGAGATGGGTTGGAAGCCTTAGTAACGTCCATGTAATACTAAGCGGTATGAGCACGGATTCTCAGGTGGAGGATAATATCAAAACATTCAGTAATTTTGAGCCTCTGTCCGATGATGAGAGAGCATTTCTTGACGATATGATCAAAAAGATAAGATCCAGAGTGAACAACGGCTGTACTGGCTGTCGTTACTGCATGCCTTGTCCTCACGGCGTAGATATCCCGCGTAATTTCTCAGTATGGAACGGGTACGCAATGTATAACAACCCAGGCTCCGTTATATGGAATTATAACGATATGGTAAAGAACAAATCCACCGCCGATGTGTGCATAGGCTGTGGAATATGCGAAACCAAATGCCCACAGAAGCTTCCTGTCAGAAAAGATCTTCTTAAAGCACAGAAGGACATCCTAAAGGTTGTGGAATAGACAATATCAGATATAACACAGGGGAGAAGCCTTACATAACGGACCTCTCCCCTTATCTGTGTGATATGCGTAAGTATTACTGGTCCCTTCCGCAACAGAATTTGTATTTCTTGCCGCTTCCGCATGGGCAAGGGTCATTACGTCCAATCTTCTGCTCCTTTACAATAGTTCCCGAAGCCTTCTGCTCCTTATAGAGTTCCTTACGTCTCTCCTCCGTAAGAAGCGTATCCCATTGAGGCAGATTATACAGCCAGTCAGCTTTACACTCCACCATATTATAATAAAGTTTCTCTGTATCAAATCCGAGATTAACCTCTGTATCCTCAGTCATATCGTCTATCGGATTAGGCTCCTTAAGACTGTCGTTGATTCCATCAAGAAAACCTGTCATATACATAATCGAAAGGTCATATTTATCGGCAAGTTCTGAAACAGTTCCCCTGACAACATTATCGGGATCCGAAAGAAGCTGCTCATATATTCCCTTTTCAAGTACAAAATACTCAGCCCAGAATCTCTCTCCTTTTTTCCCCTGCATCTCCTGACCGTATGCAAGCTCTCTCCATTTCTTTAACAAACTTTCGCTCATCATCTTACTCCTTATATAATATTAATCATAAGTTTTTACCACAGATAGAATATCACCTTTTTATAAATCGGGCAAGTTGTATTGTAAAATTTTATATGTCATGATATGATTTGCATATGAAGGACAAACTTATTTTCATATCAACAACACTTATCATAATGCTGTTTATCGTATCGCTTTCCATATCAGCTCCCATACTGGTACGACCTTTCTACTATGCGCAGATTAATAATCTGAATCTTGTTAACGACACCGGATTTTTAAAGGAACAGATTAGGGATGCATATGATGAAATGTTGGATTACTGCCTTGGACTGACTGATGAATTTGGTGTTGGCGACCTTTTGTGGTCAGAATCCGGCAAGGCTCATTTTGATGATGTGAAAGCATTATTTTCACTTGACCTCTATGTACTTGCGATAACGTCCGTATACCTCATTGTATATGTAATTGTAATTGCACGAAAAAAATATAAACCGCATGGAATAAATGGCTATACGCCTTCATTCTACAGCAGTATCGTGTTGATTTCTCTTATGAGTCTGACAGCAGTTATATGCGCCATGGATTTTAATGCTGCATTTAATGTATTTCACCGCATATTCTTTCCAGGAAAAGATAACTGGATATTTGACCACCGGACAGACGAGATTATTCTCATACTCCCGGAAGAATTTTTTATGCGCTGCGCGCTATGCATACTTGTCATAATCCTGATATTATGCATGTCATTGATAATATACGGCATAGCAAGAAAAAATTTTCCTTATCGGAGACTTTCCGCCACCAATAAGGAAAACTGACAGATATTCTGATTAATTATCAGAGCATTACCGCTCTTTCATACGAAAATCCCCTGTCGGATTTTATGTCTGATTTTTTACATTCAAAATATAAAATGGCAAATTCGCTAAGCTCTGCCCGTATCCTAAGTTTGCCGTCCATAACTTCAAGTCTTTCGGAAGATACCGACGGTGTTGCCGCCTGTCTTAATATCTCTTTCTGTGAATCCGTAAGGGATGAAGGCTCTCCCATGTCATGCCATACCTTATATGGATTGCAGCACTTCTCATCCACCAGACTGTATACTATGCTATACTGTCCTTCGGCATCCTGCGGCACATCGATATTGCATGTAAAATCAAGACTTTTTCCATCCCTTTTTAGCGAGCTGTTCCATATTATGCCACGGTACTCATTCTCACCGCTTCGCACGATAACTGCCTCGTCGCTTCTGAGAATACACTGATAATCCGAAAGCCTCTTATAGAATGCAAATGTCCAGAACGTCGGCTTTGGTATAATACCATTGGCAACCATTCCAAATCCTCCGTGAAATGGTGTAAAAGGCACTCCCTGCTCCTCAAATATATCTCCGAAGGTCCAATATGAGTATGAAGCATTATCATCACCGAGCCATGAAAGCTGTCCTGCCATATATGCGGCATTCTGATTAGTATCATGTATTGGATTATTCGGCACATATGATGTATTAAACTCTGTTATATGTATCTCTTTACCCTTATACTCATCAAAGCTGTCAACAATCTGTCTGGTTACGTTAAGATTCTTTCTTCCGTATTCCGCATCCGTAAGTTCCTGATACGAATAATGTCCTTCGCGAACCGGCATCTCGGTTGTATAATGATGTCTGGTAACAAAATCGACCAAAATACTGTTATCCCTGCAAAACTCCATAAACCTTCTTATCCATTCCTCATCATTGACGCCGCATATTGCAGGCCCTCCAACCCTGAATCTCTCATCAACTTCTTTGATGGCATAAAATGTTTCCTTAAAGAGCTTAAAATATTCCTGCATGTCGGCGTCCTTAAAGAATCCCGGCAGATTAGGCTCATTCCACACTTCAACAGGCCATGTTACCACTTCGTCCGCGCCATACCTGTCCATAAGATGTCTGAGCGTATTCTGAACGAGACTGCACCATGCTTCATATGACTTAGGAGGAGTAACATTGCCCTTCCAATAGAATACAGTCTGTTCCCCGCTTGCAAGCTTATCCGGCATGAATCCCAGCTCAATAAACGGTTTGATATTAAGCGACAGATAAGAATCCATAACAAGATCAAGATATGTAAAATTATATTCACGGCAGACATTCCCGTTCTCATCCTCGTATTCATGATATATCGCCATATCGTCAGTAAACAGCCCGTGCCCCCTTATATGTTTGAACCCTATTATGTCCTGAACATATTTGAGCTGGTCATAATACTCTTTCTGAAGTGCAAGTCCCATGCGCCCGGTTCCAACGCAGTAATCCACGCGATTATTAAATAAAACTTCGTTATCAAAAGATGTTTTATAGCTTACTGCTATCTTTTCTTTGTCCATATATGATTCCTCCAGATTATTCATGGGGATATTTTAACACAGGAATATATGCAAAATCTACTTTTTTTAACAGGAAGCTGCGGGAAGCGTAACGATAATGCCAAGGCTTTTTCCGTCCTTACTCGTTGCCTGAATCTTTCCTTTATGAGCGTTTGTAATTGATTTTGCGGCAGACAGACCTATTCCAAACCCACCCATATTGGAATTTCTTGATTCATCGCGTCTGTAGAAACGTTCGAATATTATGTCGTGATTGCCTTTATCGATACCGGCTACATCATTTAGTGTTTTAAAAATAATTCTGCCGCCTTTTCTGTACAGCGATATCGCTATTGTACTGTCAGCGTCAGAATATTTTACTGCATTATCAATCAATATATTAATCATCTGCCTTATCTGTTTTTCATCTCCCGACATATATACATTATCCCTAATGTCCGTATCAAGGGTTTTCCCGGCAAGTCTTGCCGGTGCGAGAAAGGATGAGACGGTTTCACTGACAGCCTGTGACAGGGAGAATCTGACATTCGTCCTTATGCAATTCTCCTCATCCAGCCTTGCGAGAGTCAGCAGACCCGAAGTAAGTGCATTAAGTCTGTCTATCTGATTATGTGTGCTTATCGTCCACTGGTTCTCACCCATCTCCATCTCAAGAACTTCCGTATTGGCAGATATCACGGCAAGCGGAGTTTTTATCTCATGGCTTGCATTGGTTATAAACTGCCTCTGGCGCACGTAACTTTCATGCACCGGTGCAAATACCATCTTCGAAAATACCAGCACAAGCACAAATACAGCCAGAAGCCCCAGCATAAATACCAAAAGACTTATAATAAAAAGCATCCTTGCCGCTTCCAGCTCCATCCTGCAATCAAGAAATATAATCTTAATCCCATCACCCGTTGCGGATTTCCTGAAGCGGTAGATATCCATAAATCCCTTTTTCTTATCGGCTTCAAACACTTTTTTGGCGTATTTTCCTGCTTCTTTCTCGCTTACCGCCCTTATACGTGCAAGGAGCTCCTTAGTGGAAAACGGTTTGCACAGATAATCGTCCGCTCCGCTATCCAGCCCGACAACCCTCTCGTCAATCTCAGACTTTGCCGTAAGTATGAGCACAGGCGTTACATTACCCTGTGAGCGTATCCTTTTTAACACTTCAATGCCATCCATTCCCGGCATCATTATATCCAGTATCACTCCGTCATAATCCTGATTCATAAGATAATCAAGCGCATCCAATCCGTTATATACAGCATCAACCGAATAATTATTGTGCCTTAATATGACCGTGAGTGCATCCGACAATTCTTTTTCGTCCTCTGCCAGCAAAAGTCTCATAACATCCTCCATAATATGCTTATGATTAAATACTGATATGTCATCATAACAGCATATTACAGGAATCAGCCGCAAGAGAATCTATCCCGTATACCTTAATGATTCGATTGGGTTCTTCTTAGCAGCCTTATGTGCCGGGTATATTCCAAAAATGATACCTATAAGAGTTGAAAATATTACAGCTATTAATACTACACCTGTAGAAAGGCTGAAATTAAGACTGTACGATACCAGCACTACCGAAAGCACCCTTAATATCCCCCATGAGGCGGCAACTCCGGTAAAACAACCCATAAGGCTTAACATCATCGCTTCTATGAGAAACTAGAGCATTATCGTATATCTTCCCACTCCTATGGCCTTACGTATACCAATCTCTCTGGTACGCTCCGTAACGGATACAAGCATAATGTTCATTATTCCAACGCCTCCGACCAGAAGGGATATCGCCGCAATACCTCCAAGCAACAGCTATAAGATATTGGTAACGTCACTGAGCGCTTCCATTATCTCGGACTGATTCATGATGGAAAATGCTTCATCATCATTCTCAAAACGTTCCATAAGAAGCGTCTCCATTCTGTTTTCAGCTGCATCCAGAGTTTTATCACTTTCAGCCGCCACGCAAAAGTTTGTTATACTCGTAGGAACCGAATCAGCAAGTCTTACAAGGGATGTAAACGGTATATATAATTCATAATTAGAATATGTCTCCGTAGACGAATCCTCTGCAAGATCTGCGCTTATAACAGCAACATTTGTATGATTCTCAACATCCGAGTTATTGATAAATCTTCCACTTCCAATCGTAAGACCATTTATATCCTTATAACCTCCCGTTACTCCGTACACCGTGGAAGTCTCACTGTTATCTGCATAATCTGCCGCAACCTGCGACTGCGCAATGGGCGAGACCTCGGATATCTCGGAATAATCCCTGAATTCATAGAGGTCGTCAAGCTTTATCGGCTTTCCTTTATCATCCGATATCATAACGGTAAGAAGATCAGAGCCAAGGGACGATATCTTATTCGTTACAGATCCTGAAGCTCCGCTTGTAAGCGATACAAGCACTACTAAGGACATTACTCCGATGATGATTCCAAGCATAAGTATGATAGTATTGCCGTTATAATGAAGCTCGTGAAATATCTGCATAATTTCTTCGCCTGTTCTTGATATGTGCAAGCTCGTTCTCCGAATAAGATTCTATGGACTGTCCGTTTAATATATATCGACCCGAATCGGCCGTATCAAGGCATCCTATAATGTTCATCATAGTGGATTTGCCGCTTCCGCTGGGACCTACTATTCCCACAAATTCCTGCTCCCTTATACACATACTTGCCTCGCTTATAGTGATAACAGCCGACGCACTCATGCCCTGAAGCATTCCGTCTTCCTTATTTAATGTGATGTCAACCGTGTATTTAGAGCTGCCTCCGTTAGTTGTGGCAGTGGTGTCTATATCACTGATTGTTCCTGAAAATTCACTGTTCTCGAATGCATCCATCGTTATGACTGCATTCTGTCCGCGCTGTACGGAGTTGATATCAAGCTCATCCACACTCACCGACAGCACCATACTATCTGATGGTGAAATGGCAAATATCTCTGTCTGAGATATTTCAACACTGCCTGTTGTTGTATCATCAGATGATGTGGTCTCTACTGAAGTTGAAGAAGAAACAGTAGTACCGGCACTCGTACTTGCGCTCGCACCAGTATCCGTATACACATCGGAGCTCTTCTTCTTTGTGCTCTGTGAAGTGTCAGTAGTAAATGTCTCCGTCTGTGTGCTGTCAGATGCGACATCCTGCGATGCCACCTCAGCCTCAATCGCATAGGATACCTTTATACCAAGTATGTTTCCTGATACTCCCGCCTCCCTGCTAAGCTCCATCTCCTTTGAGGCTATGCTGCTGTCATTTAATATATTATAGCTTTCTGCCGTAGCAAATGCATAACCGGCTTTTGAGGTAAGTATTACGGTTGCCGTATATGTCTTTCCGGCTTCAAAAGCGCCTGTAGTATCCCAGCTTATCGTTCCTGTGTAAAAATGTGTCTCCGCAATCTCAGACTGTGGTACTGCACCCGTCTCCGGCGTCTGAATATTGAGCGCCTGCATATCGGCATCGGTTACAAGTGTTACGTTATCGTTGTCTGATGAATCCGTTGAAAGCAGTGTAACGCTTGCAGCGGTATCCGAATCCGAACTGAGCATACTTATCGAAGAGCTGTCCGTACCCGTCTGATTCTGCTCTGAAACTGTCGTATTATCTGCAACATTAACCGCATCAATGATACCTGCTGTTGATGCAGTCACTTTGCCCGATCTGTATATCTGCATGAGCTTCTTTTTCTCACTCTTAAGCTCCTTTATACTATTCTTCAGTACAAGACGCTCCATATATTCCGTGGATGTCTTATCATCCGAATCATCCACATCATCAAGCTCATCAGAAAGTGTGTCAATACTTGTTACAATATCGATTATAATCTCTGCAACGGATGACTTATCCACCAGAGCAAGCTTCTGGCCCTCTTCTACATAATCACCCTCTCTTACGTATACCTTTTTTATCTTGATTCCTTCCGGAAGCTCCACGCTTTCTGCCTCCGCATTTTCAAGAGTTCCCGTGCTGCTTATGGTTGTGCTTACATTTCCCTTAGCCACTTCATATGACTGCACGGCGGATGCTGCAGGCTGAAAATCATTTCTTCTATTATTAAAAAATATCAGTGTGGATACCGTTATCAGTGCGGCAACGATTGTCAGGCATACGAGCGTAACAATAATTTTTTTCTTCTTCTTTTTATTTTAATCTTTTTCATTTTTATCTCCCTTCCGTACTGAATAACGAAATTTCTGCTACTGTACCGTCATCATTACATATATAAGAGATAACGTCTCCTACACTAATATCTTCTATACCAATCTCTTCGTTCATACCGGCCGGTGGCGTACCCTCCGGTCTTTCACCGCCTTGCATACCTCTAAAGTTCATTCTTCGTATTTATGTATCATCTGATATCTCAAGTTCCGTTTCTTCTCCCGTAAGCTCAAGCATTGAAGAAGTATCCTCATTATTATTCAATGTGCCTGTTTTTACAGTGATAGTATCTTCATTGACCGCCGATACCTCGCCGTATTCGGCATCCTCCATAAATGCCTGCACATCTGCGCCGACATCTTCCTGCGTATCCTTCTCCTTTCCGCAGCCGATAACAGGCGTCGCAAATAACAGTAATCCCAACAGACATATCGCCGTTCTCTTTTTCATACATTTCTGTCCTTTCATTTAATAATTTACACACCAAAGTATATCTGTGTAACCTTAAATGAACCTTAAATCGATATGCCTTATACTGTGAAATTTTTGTGTCGTTATCCCGGTCGTTACCGGATTACATCAAATCCAACATTCCCGACAGATTATCTATAATATAATCTGCCCCTGCTTTTTCAAGCTCATTGTCCCTTGAAAATCCGCATCTTACTCCTATACATCGCATATTGCATAATCCGGCTCCTATTACGTCATGCTTTCTATCTCCTACCATAATCGCTTCCTCAGGTCCGATTTGCAGAGTATCAAGCGTTTTACGTATAACGTCACATTTGTGATAAAAGCTTCCGTCTAGGCCGCTTCCACATATACAGTCAAAGTATGGTGTAAGTTTAAGATTCTCACATATCTTTAATGCGTATACCTCAGGTTTACTCGTTGCAATTGCAAGGATTTTCCCCTTTTCTTTAAGCTTTTGCAAAACGTATATAACATCATCATATAATCCGGCCTCATATAATCCTTTTTGCGAATACCTTTCTCTATAGTATTCTACTGCTGTAGAGCACTCGTTCTCATTCATGTGATAGAATTCTTTGAAGGAATCCATGATAGGCGGACCGATAAACTTTAACAGATTGGAGCATTCCTCATCTATACCCATCTTTCCAAGCGCATACTGAACGCTTTTAGTTATTCCCTCGCTTGAATCCGTAAGAGTTCCGTCAAGATCAAATAATATATACCTGATTGTCTGCATCATATCACCTTCCGTTTTAGCCATAATAAAATAATAAATACAATAATACACTATGACAACGTAATTCGTTGCCAAAAAAGAATTAATATGATAATATATTAATAAATATTATTAAAGGAGGATATTTTATTAAGAAAAAATGTATTTAAGAAAAGTATTTCATCTGTCCTTGCCATAACTTTAGTGGCAGGTATGATTTTTGTTCCGGAGAAGGTAAGCTCAGCCAATGTGGATACATCAGACTGGAAAACATCCATAGCCATCGACTTCGGAATTCACCAGACATCTAACGGCGCAAGTCAGTTCTACGGCGCCACCAAAACCGAAGTTGTATACGTTGTCGACGTAGCGGATAATGGTCAGGGGTACGGCACGCTTACGGCTTATCTGTCCGACGACACTATCGGTGATGAAGCATTTGCTGCTTCACATACATATACCATAGCGGATGCACTTGATGAAAATGACACCAAAGGTATAAGCAGCTTTGATTTCTACGAGGGTACGGCTGACGCCATATCACCTACAACAGATTCTATTGTAACAGCGCGTTTTAACGGTATTGAAATCGCACCCGTATCATCCCCTGTTCATGCTCAGGATATCTCATCTCCTGAAAGCATGGATATGGAGGTCAATTCCGGAATATCATTTAAGGATATGGTTACCGGAATCAGCGGCTGCACCGACAGAATTGCTTACCTGAGTTCCAATCCGGACGTAGCTTCAATTGACATCTATTCAGGTGCAATCACTGCGCATGCAATAGGCGAGGCTGAAATATATGCATATAATGCTTACCTTAACAAATATACAACAACCAAACTTACGGTGACTGCCGAAAAATTCATCTCTCTTGACCAGACTGAATTATCTCTGACTCTTGGTGATGACGATACGGCAACTGCTGCTCTTACCGCATCATTTAATGTAGCGGCATCCGACATTATAGAATGGACAAGCAGCAATCCGAGTGTAACAGTAAGCGAAGCTTCATATACTCCGGGTGACATATCCACATCAGCAGTTAATATTACAGCTTCTGATGCAGGTACGGCAACCATTACCGCAACCAGAATGGATACGGGCAAAACAGCCGAATGTACGATTACCGTAATACGCCCCATAAAAGGAATCTCCATAGCCGATAAAGACGGCAATATATACAGCGATGATACAAAGCTCACCGTAACAGCCGGTGATTCCATTGACATATATGCCATAGTAGCGCCTGATAATGCAACTAATAAGGATGTAAGCTTCACCTCATCAGAACAGTCTGTTGCATCAGTTTCAACCAATGGCAATACAGGAACCATATCAGGTATGAGCGCCGGAGAAGCAGTTATTACCGTTACATCAGATGAGGATCAGAATATATATGATTCTATTACGGTTACGGTTCTTCCTGCTCCCGTTGAGAATACTGACAGTACAACTAATATAACCACCACTCCCGTTACGCAGCCAGATGGCAGTACTCTCAATCCGCCTGCTACGACCTTAAGCGATAGTGCAATTACCAGTTCGCTGACCCTTTCCGGAAAGAAAAAATCCACCCTAAAAGTTAAAAAGACCTCCAAAAAGGTCAGGATAACCGCTATTAAAAAGGGCAAGGCTTCAGTTATTATAATCATAAAGGCAAATGACGGAACTCAAAAGAAATTCACTCGTAAAATCGTAATCAGATAATACGAAACTTATACAGGTTGTCGGCTCCCAAATATCAGTAACCTGACAACCTGTATTTTCTATGCACAGGCACATACGCCTTCTTTATTCTTATGTGTTACATGCACGTCTCCGGTTCCATCTTCGATATCACGTATAATTTCTCCAACAGCCGGAACGGTAATATGGCTGCAGGCAAGGGGATTCTTAATACTCTCCACCGGCGTCGTGATTGTCGCTTCCACTTCGCTACGTTCAAAAGCCAGATCACAGTCTGTCATTTCACAATTAATAAGTTTCAGACCTTTACAATAGCACAGCGGCTGTGTGCCTATGATCCTGCAGTTTTCAAAGGTTACATTCTCGCAGTACCACGCCAGATACTCTCCCTTTACCACACTGTTCCTTATGGTAATATTTTTCCCATGCCAGAAAGCATCCTTAGTGTCAAAAGTACAGTTCTCAAATGCGGAATCCTCTATATACTGAAAAGAATATTTTCCCTTCATACGCACATTGGTAAAGCAAAGATTCGTAGAACGCATCATGAAATATTCGCTCTCGGCGTCACAATCATCCATCTTAATCCCACGAACGGACCAGCCAAACTCCGGAGAGATAATATGGCAGCGGGTAAGATTTGCATTCGCGCACTCACGAAGCGCCTTAATGCCGTGAAGCTTCGTATCCTCGATAGTGATATTATCGGAATACCACAGAGCAGCGCGGCACTTATCAGTCAGCTCCGAACCGGTGATAATAAGTCCGTTATCGTGCCAGAAAGGATAGCGCAGATTAAAGAAGCCATCCTCCACCCGTACATCCTCACACTCCTTAAATGCGCTCTCTCCATCGGCGGGACCGTCAAAGGAACAGTTTTTAACTAATATATTATGCTCGCCGTAAAGGGCGCGTTCAGCGTCAAATGTCATATTCTGAATTGTTCTCATACGGAAACCTCCTTGTAGTATAATTAATATTATTCACTCTGCATATGATAAATCAGATAGTCCAGACAATCAATATGCCTTTCCTCCCGATGCAGCTGCTCAAGCAAATATTTTCTGTGCGAAAAAAGAAGCTTTAACTGTCCGGTCGTATCTTTATTCTCCTGTAAACTCATGAATTTTTCTACGAAATCCTCCGTGCATCCGGCGTCCTTTAGATTTTGCAAAACCGTATAGGCGTAGGGATTCTCACAGACATCCACTTTTCTAATCTTCATTTTATTCATCTTCACTCTCCGTCGCTTATAACTACAATCTGATTGCCCCAGCCTTCAGGCACAGGGTTATTTACAACCGCGTCTATAAATTCTTCCGTGGTGTCAAATGTTCCGATAAGCGTATACTCCTCGTTTATTTCAGCCATGCCATCTGTATGCAACCTTCAACCGGACGCAATCACAGCAGTATTAGTTAATAAGGAAAGACATAATATCATACGTATCAACCTCTGTTTACGACTCATTCGACGTCCTCCCCTCAACGTTTTATAATACAATTATACAAAGCGGATAATAATATATCAAATACTGATTATTGATACATTTCTATCATTGACGCTTATGGAATTTGATGATATATTGTTATAAAAGAAGGGATTTCATATGGAATTACGTATGTTGGAAAACTTTCTGGCAGTTGCCAGAGAACAGAATATTTCCGCCGCTGCACAGACGCTACACATCTCGCAACCGGCTTTATCCGCTCAGTTAAAGGCCATGGAAGAAGAACTGGGAAGGCAGCTTCTGATTCGTGGCACTAAAGGCTCCCGCAAGGTTATACTTACCGAGGAAGGGATGATTCTCCGCAAGAGAGCCGAAGAAGTTCTTGCGCTCATGCGTCGCACTAAGGAAGAAATAACAGGTGCTAATGACACCATTGCGGGCAATGTGTTTATCGGAACCGGTGAAACAGAGACGGTTCGCCTGTTCGCCCAGGTAGCGAAGAAAATCCATGAAGATTATCCTGATATTCGATACAATATTTCAAGTGGCAATGCAGAACATGTTCTGGACTATCTGGACAAAGGACTGATTGACTTCGGCCTTCTGTTTACAAAAGTAGACCCTCACAAGTACGAAGCCATCCCCATCCCTATAAAAGATAACTGGGGCGTGCTTATGCGCAAGGACTCACCTTTAGCAGAAAAAGACGCCATCTGTCCAAAAGATCTTTGGGACAAACCACTTATCGTCTCACATCAAAGAGGTGATGAGATTCCTATTAATCAGTGGCTTGGAAAAGAAGAATCTGAACTGAATATCGTGGCTACTTACAACCTGCTGTTCAATGCATCCCTGTTCGTAGCCGAGGGACTGGGCTACGCCCTGTGCTATGACAAAATCATTAATACATGTGAGACTGATCTGTGCTTTCGCCCACTCTCCCCGCCTTTAGAAGTCATTGGATACATAGTCCGGAAACGCTATCAAGTGTTTTCTAAGGCAGCGAAGGTGTTTTTAAACTGTTTGGAAGAAATGATGGCATAAGAACTGCAGCAGCTTAATATTTTACTTATTTAAATCCCTGCGGGCGTCAATATACGTACTTATGTCATCCACGATATACTGTCTGCCAGTGGTGTGCAACGCCTCATAGTAATTGCGGATATAATCAATAACACTATAACGGTTGAACAGGTCAATTACGCTTTGCTCCATCCGGTTCCGCCATCAAGGTCATCGACGTGCCCCAGTCTGGTGTAACTCCAGGTGTTGGAGCCGTAGAACATAACGATTTGATCGCCCTGATAGAGCACGATGTCCCCGGCCTGGGTGGTAGTCTGTCGGTCGCTGGTCGGGAGGCTCCGACCCAAGGGACCAACCTTCTCAAAGCCGGCGTAATCACTCAGGTACAGGGTTACGGAACCCTGCTCCATCATCTGAACAAGGGCGTCCACCGCGCTGTTTTGCTCTAAGGTGACGGTAAAATTCTGGTTATTTACATGGATGTTCATATTCATTTTGCCGTTTTCCTCCTCGT
Organism: uncultured Eubacteriales bacterium; assembly: GCA_949292725.1. Lineage (GTDB taxonomy): Bacteria > Bacillota > Clostridia > Lachnospirales > Lachnospiraceae > V9D3004. Next base: position 33,494 of record CASFAQ010000024.1, read on the forward strand.
TTGATTCACTTTTCGTTTTTTTTGATTCCTGCGCTAACGTTTCCTGCTTCGGCGCATCAAAAGAAACGTCTGGTCTATTGCTTTGAACCATTTCCTGATTTCCGCAACTGGCAAGCAGTACAAATATGCTAAGCAAACCAAATAACAGAAAAAAATAAGTTTTTTTCATCGTTTCACCGCCTATTTAAAATTATTTTTCAGAAAAACAACCACAAGAACACACTCAGCACCAGACCAATCAAAATCCCCCTCAACAGATACTCCATTCACCCTCCTAACAGGCAATGTAAGGCCATGCGGCTTTCTGCCTTTTGCCCGGATGACGTCCACAACAGCGTCCATTTTTATCAACCTCTCTTCATTGTGTTTTGGTTTATAATTAAAGTGTACTGCCATATAAATGGAACATCAAATACTTATATGCTATCGTTTCTCATAATTTTTTTTATAGAATTTTAGGGAGACAATAATATTTTGAAATTATGCCCTCCTATGGTGGATAAACTAGAGAAAACTCCGGAAATGCCGCAGCCTCAATCAGGAAAAAGGGAATATAGATCCCGCGAAACTGGCATCCAGCCACTTTTACATTGGCTACAGTTTTTATCAGTATCATATCTCCAGATATTTTTAATGGAACAAAAGAATCCTCAACATCAACTACCTGTACAGAATCAACTTCTAACTCGTCATACAATTCATAATCATCTAACCATATTTCATCCATTTTAGTTATTATCAGTAAATCCCTGTAACATACCAGCTGTCAAAAAAGCACCTGCTCCGATACTCTCCAGAAACCGTTCCAGCAGATTCCTTCCATCCACAACAAATTGTTTCATGAAATCGTATGCCTTATTCAGTGTTTCCCGAAGTTTAGAATTCTCTGCTTTTCTTGTTTATGATACACTAAAATCACCCAAAAAAAAAGCGTCAGAATTCCCTGAAATCAGCAAGTATTGTATTTTTGTTGCGTTCTCGATTTTTTGAACGCTCACGCTTACGGAGCTTTTGATAAGAAAAATCTAAGATCCGTTCCTTTCGCTCTCTAAGCATTGTCTTTTGCACCGGAATACCGATGCTCTCAAAAATATGGCAACCGAGATATTCCGATACACAACCGTTTGCATAACTCATATCCTTATTAATAACGGGAACAGCCGGGAATTTAAGCATATACAACTCATTGTTATATAGCACGGAAATCTTGCTGCCGTTTGCACCTGCATAGGTCTTGTTACGCACGGGAAGATTCGTAAAATCAATCATCGGTTAGTCACCTCGTTTCATTCTTAAATACTTTTCACGCAAATACCAAGCCTGTTCACTTGATATTTCCTGTCCGACTTCGGCAGAGTTAATGTCCGCATTCAATTCGCTCCAGTACATATCCCAATGATAGTCCTTTTTGCCGCTGTCTACAATTTTCCAAGAAGCAATCATATTTTCTAAAGAAGATTGCAGATACGGCGGTAGATCGCATTCGAGATATTTTTTGCTTTTCGGGAGTCCGGTTTTGTTATCGTAGTCTGTGCTCGTCGAATCTAAAGACATAATATATTCCATAGTGCAATCAAGAGCTCTTGCAAGCTGCTGTACCGTGCGGGCAGAGCATTTTTGCAAAGAACTTTTGCCGGAGCAAATATCTATAACGGTTGTCTTAGGAACGCCGCTGATTTGTGAAAGATGGTATTTGGTAATATTTCTGCTATCTATATATTCTTGTAGGTTCATTTGCACCACCCTTTCCTTTATTACATTATATCGGTATACCGACCGTTTGTCAATGGACTTATTAAATCATACCTGTAACATTTTTGTGTCAGCGGGGTCTTAGGGGTGCCAAGCCCCTAAAGAGAGCAACCGTCAAAGGTTGCTGATTGGGAACTTGCCGTACAAGTTCCCTGCTTGTTACGGTGTAAGATACACACGGTAGGTAATATTCATCTGTTCTCAGTAGATTTCACCGTGAGGAAGCGACCTTATACCGTTCTTGTTGATGCAAACCGTTCTACCAGATTCACTTTTCTGTGTTATTATCATCACTTTTTTATG
>CASFAQ010000025.1 GCA_949292725.1 uncultured Eubacteriales bacterium
ATTAAGAATCCTAATTCAGGATTATTTACCTACATTATATTCATCCTTGCGCTTTGGATCATATTTGGAATCGTATTCAGGATGATGACAAAAAACGGCGGCGGACTCATGGGAGTAGGCAAGAGTACAGCAAAGATGTATGTGCAGAAGGAGACCGGCGTTACGTTTCTTGACGTTGCGGGGCAGGATGAGGCAAAGGAATCGATGAATGAAATCGTGGATTTTCTGCATAATCCCTCAAAATACACAAGGATAGGCGCCAAGCTTCCTAAGGGAGCGCTTTTGGTAGGGCCTCCGGGAACAGGAAAGACACTTCTTGCAAAAGCAGTTGCGGGAGAGGCAAAGGTACCGTTTTTCTCACTTTCGGGTTCGGACTTTGTAGAGATGTTCGTAGGCGTGGGAGCATCCCGTGTAAGGGATCTTTTTAAGCGCGCCACACAGATGGCGCCATGCATCATATTCATAGACGAGATAGATGCGATTGGTAAGAGCAGGGATTCAAGATATGGCGGCGGCAATGATGAACGTGAACAGACGCTTAATCAGCTCCTTGCGGAAATGGATGGATTTGATTCTTCAAAGGGTATTATAATCCTTGGAGCAACAAACAGGCCTGAGGTGCTTGATAAAGCGCTTCTCAGACCGGGAAGATTTGACAGGCGTATTATCGTGGAGAAACCGGATCTTAAGGGCAGAATCGACACGCTTAAGGTGCATTCAAAGGATGTGCGCATGGATGAGACGGTGGACCTTTATGAGATAGCGCTTGCAACATCGGGCGCGGTGGGCTCGGACCTGGCAAATATGATTAACGAGGCCGCCATCATGGCAGCAAGAAATAAAAGAAATACGGTAGGTCAGAAGGACCTGTTTGAGGCTGTGGAGGTTGTCATAGCCGGTAAGGAAAAGAAGGACAGGATACTAAATGATGAGGAAAAGAGCATAGTAGCCTATCATGAGGTTGGACATGCACTTATTACGGCTCTTGAAAAGAATGCGGAGCCGGTACAGAAGATTACCATAGTTCCAAGGACCATGGGTTCGCTTGGATATGTTATGCAGGTTCCTGAGGAAGAGAAGTATCTTATGAAGAAATCAGAGCTTCTTGCAAGACTCGTAACGCTTCTTGCAGGACGTGCAGCGGAGGAGATAGTATTTAACTCAGTTACTACCGGCGCAGCCAACGATATAGAACAGGCAACGGAGATAGCCAGAGCTATGGTAACACAGTACGGAATGAGTGATAAATTCGGACTTATGGCGCTTGAGTCTGTCGAGAGCAAGTACCTTGACGGAAGTACCGTAATGAACTGCGGTGATTCAACGGCTGCACAGGTTGACGAGGAGGTTAAGAAGCTTCTCGCATCCTGCTATGAAAGAGCAAAAGAACTTCTTTCGCAAAACAGGGATGTGCTTGATGCGATAGCCGCATACCTTCGCGAAAAAGAGACGATTACAGGTAAACAGTTCATGGATATATATAATCAGGTAAAGGGAAGGTCAGATGAAGACAGATAATTCATACAGGTTGCTTGCGCTTGATATAGACGGAACATTAACGAACAGCCATAAGCTCGTTCCGGACGCCACCAGAGAGGCTATTATCGACATACAGAAAAGAGGCGTAAAAGTGGTACTGGCCTCGGGCCGTTCTGAGTATGGACTTGCCGATATTGCAGGCAAGCTTCGCCTTAAAGATTACGGTGGTTATATGATGTCATTTAACGGCGGAAGGCTTGTTGAATGCACAGGCGGACGTATAATATATGACAGGGTACTTTCGCTGTCTGATATATCCGGAATATATGCTCTGGCAGTAGAACTGGGTACCGGTATTATCGGATACGAGAATGGATGTCTTATAAGCGGTAATGGGATAGATGAATATCAGATACTGGATTCTGACGTGTGCAATATGGAGCTTAAAGAGGTTGATGATTTTGGAAATTATTTTTCTGAACCGTTTAACAAATGTCTCCTTACGGGACAGCCTGAGCATATACAGAAGGTATTTGGAGTCGTGGAGGAACGTTTTGGCGACAGACTGAGCGTAACGATGTCAGCGGAATTTTTCATCGATATAATGCCAAAAGGTATCCATAAAGGCGCTGCAATTAAGAAACTTTGCGATATCCTCTCCATTGACAGAAGCGGTGTGGTCTGTTGCGGGGATGCGCCAAACGACCTGACGATGATAGAGTATGCCGGATTGGGAGTTGCGATGGGCAACGCCCACGAGTCGCTTAAGGAAAAGGCTGATTATATTACTTTATCAAATGATGAAGAAGGAGTACTAAAGGTTATAGAGATGATGAAGGCTCAGATGGGGTGATATGGATGTTTGACTTGGAGGAAGAACTTAAGAAACTGCCGGACCATCCCGGAGTGTACCTTATGCATGATGATGCAGATAACATAATATATGTAGGAAAAGCCGTAAGTCTCAAAAACAGGGTCAGACAATATTTTCAGGCGGGAAGGAACGTATCCCCCAAGATCGAGAGAATGATAAGTAATGTAGCGAGCTTTGAATACATTCTTGCTGATTCGGAGGTAGAGGCGCTTGTACTCGAATGCAACCTTATAAAGGAGTGTTCGCCAAAGTACAATACAATGCTTAAGGATGATAAGAGTTATCCATACATTAAAGCAACCATAAAGGAGCCGTATCCAAGGCTCCTTTTTACTCATAAAAGAAAGAAGGATAATGCCAGATATTTTGGACCATATACGAGTATCGGAGCCATGAAGGAAACTCTTGATTTTCTTATCGAGACATTTAAGCTTAGAACGTGCAGCAAAAAGCTTGAGGGAGATAACGTATGTGGCCGTCCGTGTCTGTATTATCATATACACAGATGCAGCGCGCCGTGTCAGGGATATATTTCAAGAGAAGAATATCTCGATAATTTTAATAAGGCGATATCCGTCCTGTCAGGTAACAGCCAGTCTGTCATAAATGAACTTAAGGAAAAAATGCTTGAGGCTTCTGATAATATGGAATTTGAAAAGGCTGCAACCCTGCGCGACAGGATAAAAAGTATCAGAGTGATGAGTGAAAAGCAGAAAGCAAGCGGTGATGAGAGTGAGGACCGTGATATCATCGCTATGGCCGGACAGGATGATGAAGCGGTTGTTCAGGTGTTTTTTGTACGGGCAGGAAAGATTATAGGACGTGAACATCACTATCTTACGGGTGTTTCAGGTGCGGATGAGGCGGATATAATAGCCGCGTTTATCAAGCAGTATTATGCCGATACGCCGTATATACCAAGGGAACTTCTGATTCCCTGTGAACTTGAGGAAACGGAAGTCATATGCGGATGGCTTTCTGAAAAACGAGGTCACAGAGTATATATTACAACCCCAAAGATTGGCAGCAAGGGAAGGCTTATAGAGCTTGCAAAAAAGAATGCCAGACTTGTATTGACACAGGACGCTCAAAGGATGCGTAATGAGGATAAGCGTACGAAACAGGCGATGAAAGAACTGTCAGAATATCTTGGTTTACAGGGACTTACAAGAGTAGAGTCATACGATATATCAAACACAGGCGGATATGAAAGCGTAGGTTCAATGGTGGTGTTTGAGGATGGAAAGCCTAAGAAACATGATTATAGGAAATTTAAGATAAAGACGGTTAAGGGACCCGATGATTATGCTTCCATGAGGGAGGTTCTTACCAGGCGCATAGAGCACGCAATATCGGATATGGAGAATAATAAAGAGGGGTTCTTAAGACTTCCCGATATCATCCTGATGGACGGAGGAAAGGGACAGGTCAATATCGCATGCGAGGTGCTCGAAAAATATAATCTTGAGATACCCGTATGTGGAATGGTGAAGGACAACCGACACAGGACCAGGGGACTGTATTATAATGGCAATGAGATTTCGATTGATACATCATCTGAATGCTTTAAGCTTATTACCAGGATTCAGGATGAGACGCACAGATTTGCAATCGAATATCATAGGTTGTTAAGAAGCAAAAAACAGGTACGATCGGTCCTTGACGATATAAGCGGAATCGGCCCTAAAAGAAGAAGAGCGCTTGTCAGGCATTTTAAATCCATAGATGCAATACGTGAGGCATCTGTTGACGAATTGTGTAAGGTAAGTGAGATTACAAGAACAGTAGCCGAGAACATATATAATTATTTCAGGGAAGACCAGGGAGGATGACATAATGCATGATTTTTTGCCCGTTTCGAAAGAGGATATGAAAAAACGTGGTTGGAATCAGTGTGATTTTGTGTATATTTCAGGTGATGCGTATGTGGATCATCCTTCATTTGGCATGGCGATAATTACACGTACCCTTGAGGCGTTTGGTTATAAAGTGGGCGTAATCGCACAGCCGGACTGGAAGGACGAAAAAAGCATAACTGTTCTTGGCGAACCTAGGCTTGCATTCTTGGTTTCCTCCGGCAATATGGACTCCATGGTCAATCATTATACGGTTGCGGGAAAGAGAAGAAAAAATGACGCATATACACCGGGCGGTATGACGGGCAAAAGGCCGGATTATGCCGTTGTTGTATATGGCAATCTCATAAAAAAGACATACAAAAAAACTCCCATACTTATAGGGGGCATAGAAGCAAGTTTGAGAAGAATGGGCCATTATGACTATTGGTCAGATAAGGTGAAGCGTTCTGTTCTTCTTGATTCGGGAGCAGATATACTTATGTATGGTATGGGCGAGCATTCCGTAATCGAGCTTGCGGAAGCTTTGGATGCAGGCATTAATGTAAGGGATATTACGTATGTAAGAGGAACGGTGTACAGAACAAGAAAAGAGGATGTTCCTTCAGACGCAAGGTATCTTCCTTCTTTTACGGAGATTGTGCAGAATAAAAAAACCTACGCGAAAAGTTTTTTAACACAGTATAAAAATACGGATCCGTATACCGCGGAAGTGCTGGTTGAGGAGTATCCAAATAAAGTATGTATCGTACAGAATCCACCGGCATACCCTCTGACAACCAGGGAGTTTGACGATATATATACATATGGTTATATGAATGCGTATCATCCGATGTATGAAAAGGACGGCGGCGTTGCTGCGATAGATGAGATAAGATTCAGCATTACAAGCAACAGGGGATGTTTTGGCGGCTGTAATTTCTGTGCGCTGACATTTCATCAGGGCAGGATAATACAGGCAAGAAGCCACGAATCCATCATTCAGGAAGCGTTAAGGATGACAAAGGATGCGCATTTTAAGGGATATATCCATGATATAGGAGGACCTACGGCAGATTTTCGTTTTCCGGCATGCAAGAAGCAGACCGTACATGGCGTATGCAGTGACAGACAGTGCCTGTTTCCGAAGATGTGTAAAAATGTACGCGTCGACCACAGTGATTATATCAGGCTGCTAGGGTCTGTCAGGAAGCTGCCCGGTGTCAAAAAGGTATTTGTAAGATCGGGAATAAGATATGATTATGTTGAGGCTGATACGAATGATGCGTTCCTGTCCGAGTTATGTAAGCATCACATAAGCGGACAGTTAAGAGTTGCACCTGAGCACGTGTCCGATGATGTTCTTAACTGTATGGGTAAACCTGCGCATTCCGTATATCAGAGATTTGTAACGAAGTTTGAAAGAATCAATAAGCGTACCGGGAAAAAGCAGTATATCGTACCGTATTTCATGTCGTCGCACCCCGGCTCGAAGCTTTCAGACGCCGTGAAGCTCGCCGAATATATAAGGGATCTTGGCTATATGCCCGAACAGGTACAGGATTTTTATCCTACGCCGTCGACTATATCGACATGTATGTATTATACGGGTCTTGATCCAAGGACCATGAAGCAGGTATATGTGCCGAAGAGCCCGCATGAAAAAGCGATGCAAAGAGCGCTTATACAGTACAGACTTCCGCAGAATTATGAACTTGTAAGAGAGGCGCTTCTAAAGTGCGGACGCAGCGATCTTATCGGTTACGGAAAAAAATGTCTGATAAGACCGGGAAAGAAAAGAACCTAATCTACTGTCTGTTGATTATTGCGGCGTTCTGATGACAGCTGCAATAATCCTTCGGAATAGTATCATTTGCAAAATATTCTGTTTTCTCAGAACCATAGGCGCTACACACACCCGGAGTGGCAAGATTGCCACAGGCGCTGCATATGGACACCTTACTGACTGAGTCAGGAACCTTAAATTCCTTCTTTTCAAGATTCTTTTTGGTGTGGACGCGCTCCATTATGGTCTTCCATATGGTCTTGTGATATGTTGTATTGACCTGATCTTTGTTCAGATCCCAGCCACCCCATATACCTGCAGTATAGTAAGGGGTGTAACCCTCAAACCACAGATCGATATCTTTGGATGTGGTGCCGGTCTTTCCTGCCGCCGGCATGTTGATGCCTGTCAGTTTGGCTGCGGTACCTGTTCCTATTCTTACTACATCCTCCATCGCACTTGTAAGCAGATATGCAGTGGAATCCTTGAATACCTGTCTTGTTACCGGAGTTTTATCTATAAGTACATTGCCGTCATGGTCAAGTATTTTGGTGTAGAGCACCGGTTCCGTATATACCCCGTTATTGGCTATGGCTGCGTATGCTGCAGTAAGCTCAAGGTTGGTAACACCATCCGTAAGACCTCCAAGCGCCATAGGAAGCGCAATATCGCTAAAGACCCGGCCGGAGTCGTCGATTCTACTGTCTACAAGAGTAGTAATCCCCAGATTGATAAGATAATCGTAGGCAACTTTAGGAGTTATCTTTGCAAGGGTTTTGACCGTAACTACATTCATGGAGTTATATATTCCCTCACGAAGAGTTGTCTTTCCCTTATATGCGTCTCCGGACCAGTTGTGAACCTGAGTCTTGGTTCCCGGATAGTAATATTTCTCATCGATTTCAGTTGAGGCAAGAGTAAGTCCCGCCGTATCAAATGTCGGCAGATATGTCGACAGTATCTTAAAGGTGGAACCGGGCTGCCTTAATGAGCCCGAGGCACGGTTAAACGTACGTGCTCCGGTTTTCTTGCCACGCCCGCCCACAAGAGCAAGAACATGACCGGTGTGCTGGTCCATAAGTACAAAGGACACCTGAGGCTGTATGATATAATTTATATTTTCACCGGTAATCGTATCGGTATCTGACACAACGCTTTTTCTGTATTTTTTAATATAAGGTCTTGCAGACTTTTTATCCTTAAAGTATATGTCAAAAGACGGATCCTGTTTTAAGAAATATGCCTTAAGAGTCTGTTCATTATAATTGGTCTCCGTACCGTCTGCCGATATGACTGAAAGCTGGTACGAGAACTGGTATTCCTGATTGGAAGGATAGTAGGAGGAGTCATTGGTAACTTCGTCGCATATATCCTGTATCTCGCGGTCCTGAGTAGAATATATCTTAAGACCTGCGCGGTATAACGCATTATACGCCTGAGTCTCGGTATATCCGAGTTCAACCTTAAGATCGTTAAGAACCTGCTCGAAAAGAGCGTCATTAAAATATGATGAGGTCTGTTCATTGCCCTTAGCCTTAACATATGTTTCATTGTATTCTGCAATCCTTGTATATACGTCATCGGAAAGAGCCTCATTATATTCCGCTTCATTTATAAAGCCCTGATCCTTCATGTATTCCAACACATAAGAGCGTCTGTCCCGATTATTTTCAGGATAGGATATGGGATTATTGGCAGATGGATTCTTGGTTATAGCCGCAATGACTGCCGCCTCAGATATGGTAAGCTCACTGATATCTTTTCCAAAATAACGCTGTGAAGCAGCCTGTACGCCAAGGGTATTCTGTCCGAGATTAATCGTGTTCAGATAGTATTCAAGAATCGTGTCTTTATCGAGTCTGGTCTCAAGCTGTATGGCAAGATACTGCTCCTGTATCTTGCGCTTTATCTTGGCGATATCGGTGTTCTCTGAGCCACCGTCAAATACGGTGTTCTTAAGGAGCTGCTGTGTAATCGTACTTGCACCCTGACTCAGATCCTTATTGGTAACAGTATTTACTGCGGCACGTATGATACCCTTTACGTCTATTCCGTTATGCTGTCTGAAACGCGAATCCTCAATTGCAATAAATGCATTCTGCACACATGCAGGTATTCTGTCCAGCGTGACGTATATACGGTTGGCATTCTGCCCCACAAGGGTCTGTGTGACATTGCCGTCGGTATCGTATATCTTGGTAGAGTATCCCTCGGGCGAGACGTCTATCGTATCTATATCGGGAGCGGTGTCTATGATTCCCTTACATACTCCCAGTACGGCTGTCGTGCCGAAAAGAACTGTGGAAAGGAACGCAACCAAAACAAGCCTGAATGTCCATACATTCAGCTTTGAGAAGACCCTTCGTCCTGAAGAAGTCAGTCTGTTAAGCTCAGCCAGAGTAGATTTCTTTCTGTAATCCATAGTACGTACCTTTCATTTATATACAGATATATTTGATTATATCAAAAGAATTGTATTATGGCAAATAAACTTGCGTGAAGCGGTCGCACTATATTATAATTGCTTTGGGGAGATGTGTTATGAGTAAGTCGAATAAAGTAATATATAAGGGTGGAAGCGGCGAGATAATAGAAAAGAAATCGCGCTTTATCGCGAATGTGTATCCGGTAAGAACTCAGGATGAGGCAGAAGAGATCATAGGGCAATTAAAGAAGAAGTACTGGGATGCAAGGCATAACTGTTATGCGTATATCATCGGAGAAGATATGCAGATGAAAAGATGCAGCGATGACGGAGAACCTCAGGGAACGGCGGGCAGACCCATGCTTGATATACTGACAGGCGAGAATATCAGTAATGTCCTTGTGGTAGTTACGAGATATTTTGGAGGTGTGCTTCTTGGAACGGGCGGACTGATAAGAGCGTATCAGGCGGCTGTAAGGGAAGGACTTTATGCATCTGACATAATAGAGAAGAAGCACGCATATAAGTATAAGCTTACGCTTGATTATACATATATGGGGAAAATACAGTATATTGCACAGTCTTTTGGAGTTATTACGCTCGATACCGTATATGGTGATAAGGTTGTTTGTATTATGCTTGTGGAGACGGATCATGATAAGGCGTTCTGTGACAGTATTATGGAGGCGACATCCGCACAGGCAGACCTTAACAGGGAGTGTTCGGTATGGTATGGAATATCGTCGGATAAGAGCGTACATATACTGTCAGAATATGAAGAATGATATGGCAAAGGTGATGAATATATTATGGATCTGTTTGAATATATGTCAGAAAAGAATAAGGAAAAGGAATCTCCGCTTGCTTCAAGAATGAGGCCGCAGATTCTTGAGGATATCGTGGGGCAGCAGCATATTATCGGGCGTGACAAGCTTCTGTATCGTGCCATTAAGGCTGACAAATTAAGCTCTGTTATATTCTACGGACCTCCGGGCACGGGAAAGACCACCCTTGCAAAGGTAATTGCCGGAGCTGCAAAAGCGGAATTCAGACAGATTAACGCAACGACTTCGGGGAAAAAAGATATGGAAGAGGTTATCCGGGCGGCACAGGATAATCAGTCCATGTACGGACGTAAGACCATATTGTTCGTAGACGAGATACATCGTTTTAATAAAAGCCAGCAGGACTACCTTCTGCCGTATGTCGAAGACGGAACGGTAATTCTCATAGGAGCAACAACTGAAAATCCTTTTTTTGAGGTGAATGGAGCTCTGCTTTCAAGATCGCAGCTGTTTGAGCTTAAGCCTCTCTCGTCAGATGATATTAAGATACTCATAAAGCGTGCGCTCAGCGACAAAGAAAAGGGCATGGGAGTATATAATGCCGTTATTGATGATGACGCGCTTACCTTCCTGTCTGAGATGTCTGACGGTGATGCAAGAAACGCACTTAATGCCATAGAGCTTGGAGTGCTTACAACACCGCCTTCAGAGGATGGGATAATACACATTACCATTGATATTGCTTCCGAATGTATACAGAAAAAAGTGCTTCGATATGACAAACAGGGCGATAACCATTACGATACGATATCAGCATTTATCAAGAGTATGAGGGGTTCAGACCCGGATGCGGCAGTATATTATCTTGCAAGGATGCTAAACGCCGGAGAAGATATCATGTTCATAGCAAGAAGGATAATGATATGCGCATCGGAGGATGTATCGAATGCGGACCCCAACGCGCTTGTTGTTGCGGTATCAGCAGCACAGGCCGCAAGGATGCTGGGTATGCCAGAGGCAAGGATTATTCTGGCGCAGGCCGCATCATATGTAGCATGTGCTCCAAAAAGCAATTCTGCAATTATGGCAATAGATAAAGCAATGGAAACTGCCAACAACGACCATGGTGCGCTTGTACCGCCACATCTTATGGATGCACACTATGGCGGGGCGGCAAAGCTTGGACATGGGATAGATTATAAATACGCCCACGAATATAAGAATCATTATGTCAGACAACAGTATCTCCCTGACGTACATGCAGGAAAAATTTTCTATGATCCTTCGGATAACGGATACGAAAAAGTACAGAAGGAATATCTTAAGAGAATAAAAGAAGAGGCAGAGTAACTACTCCGTCTCTTCATCAGGTACTTCGTAGTTCTGTTCGTCGGATTTTTTCTTTAATACCCTGTACATAAGAAGATATGCATAGAACATTACAGGCACGACAATCGTCGCATATACGCACGCCTTAAACAGCTGCGGAGTCTGCGGAGAGGTAAATAACGCCGCTATAAGAGTGGCAATATATAATCCGCACAGTATTACGATTCCGATAATTGCTATTATTTTTTTCATAAATTCTCTATCTCCTTTAGTTAGCCGCAAAGAACTCCTTTGCAATCCATGGCTTGTTCATTGCGTAAAGATGTATACCCTTTACGCCGTGTCTGATAAGATCACGCTTTTGCATTATTGCATATTCGATGCCTGCTTTTTTGAGGTCTTCAGGGTCATTGCGGTATTTGTTAATCCTTTCCGTAAGAGCGGAAGGAATTGAAGCATTTGAAAGTTCTATCATTGTAGTAACCTGCTTTTGGGTGGTTATCGGCATGATCCCTGCAAGTATGGGGATATGTATGCCTGCTTTGTCTGCCATATCAACAAATCTGTAGAATTTCTCGTTATCAAAGAAAAGCTGAGAGGTAAGCATCGAAACTCCGGCGCCTATCTTCTTTTTAAGGTTGGCGATATCCTCATCCAGAGTCGCGGCATCAGGATGTTTTTCAGGATAACATGCACCAGCGATAAAGAAGCTCTTATCTATCGAAGAGACAAGGTCCGACGCATGCTTATAATATCTGTTGTCAAATTCTTCTTTACTCATATCTCGCGGCTTATCGCCACGAAGTGCGAGTATATTGGTAAGTCCATATTCCTTCATACGGCTGATGTAGGCACAAAGACCATCCTCTGTAAGCGCGGCACATGTAAGGTGAGCAAGCGACTCTATGTGGCATTCATTATGTATGTACGAGGCTATGGAAAGGGTCTCCTTACTCGTTCCGCCTCCGGCTCCATAGGTAACGCTTATAAAATCAGGCTCAACAGACTTCATCTCGTCTATGGCCTGATATACTATATGTACATCATCTGTTTTTTTTGGAGGAAATACTTCAAGAGAGCAGATGAGATCCTTTTCTTCTAAAATATCGCTTATCATTTAACAAATCTCCTTGTCAGTCTGGTGAGATAATTTTAATTGAAATAAGGGATGTTGTCAATCGGTTGTAAATATTAATGTACATTCCGGAAAAGATGTGCTACTATGTTTTTATGTATATAATGATGTTTGAAAATTGAAAGATGAGGAATTTTATTATGGATTATAAGAAGAAACTGTCATCCCTAATCGGATACATAAAGGGAATTGACTGGTATATTCCAGCCGTTATATTTGCAATTGCTGTTTTTCTATGGATGTATGGCGCATTTACCGGAATATGGCCGACAGATAATAATTCATACAATTCGTTTGCCTTACAGGCTGAGTCATGGCTTAGCGGACGGCTTGATCTGGGACAGAACTATGAATGGCTTGAGCTTGCGATATATAATGACAAATATTATGTAAGCTTTCCGCCTTTTCCATCCTATGTGCTTCTTCCATTTGCCCTGTTTTTTGGAGCAAATACTCCGGATAATATTATCAATTCCGTGGTGACGGTAATCGGAGCGGTATATGCATACAGGCTTTGCGTAGGTATACTTGGTAAAGAGAGAAAAAGCATGGCATATCTGTTTACCATGCTCTTATATCTGGGAAGCAACACCATGTTCTTCATAGCTAACGGATGGGTGTGGTTTATGGCGCAGAATTTTTCGTTTACGCTTACGATAATGTCGGTGTATTATGCTTACAGGGGAGCTTCGGGCCGCTCACTCTTCTTCTGGGCATGCGCTGTGGGATGCAGACCATTTCAGATTATATATCTTCCGGTGCTTGCGGCACTTATGATCATGACATGGAAAAAGCAGGATAGTAATTTTAATATGATAAATAAGATTAAGAGTAGCTGGTATACGGCGATTCCGTGCGTGTTGGTTGCAGTGTCGTATTTTACACTTAATTATGCAAGGTTTGGAAGCATATTCGAATTCGGACATAATTATCTTCCGGAGTTTACAAGAACAGAGGAGGGACAGTTTAATCTGGTATATCTGAAAGATAATCTCTCCAATATGTTCAGACTCCCGGAGCTTGTAAAAGATACGGGTATGATGAATTTCTTTACGTCGGACGGAATTGCATTCTGGCTTATTAGTCCTATTATCATACTTTTTGTCATTTCAATTATATACAGAGCTTTTTATAAGCGGGATATGATGCTTGTGCTTGGAATCATGATCTTTGTACTCCTTATGGTGCATATAATCATTCTGTGCCTGCACAGAACCTTAGGCGGCTGGCATTTTGGCAACAGATATACATGTGATACGCTTCCTACGGTCCTGTTTGGAACGCTTATATGCATGCCTCGTGGAGAGCGCTTTAAGCCGGTGGTATGTTCCGTATTTATATTTGGTTTTGCACTTAACATTCTGGGAACGATATGTACTTACAATCACTGGATCTGATAATGATAGAGGAGGAAAGGTATTATGTATACAGGAACAATTATGGGAAATATTTCGGGAACGCTTTATCTGCTTGCGTATCAGGTCCTTGGCCTTTTGATAGCGTTTCGTATAATCAGGAGTGCAAAAACAGTACTTAAGGTGCTTGTGGGCTCCGTGCTTGGAAGCATAGGGCTTTGCTGGTGTCCGGTGCTACTCTCATTTATGTTTGATTTTACGGTTGTCTCGCATGTGAGCGGTCTTTTACTGTTTGCGTTTATAACCCTGTTGATATACATGATTGTAAGAAAAGAAAAAGGAAGTAAAATTGCAGACTCGATAAAAAATTATCCCGTTCTTTTTGTAGCGGTGCCGTTATTTATTTTCTTTTGCATGATGCTTTGGAATCATACGCTTATACTTAATGATGACGGCGGATATTCGACAGGACAGTGCGGTTATGGAGATATGAATATGCATCTCGGATTCATTACCAGCGTTGCAAATCAGCATACATTTCCACCGCATTATTCCATTTTTCCTGATGCTAAGCTTTCGTATCCTTTCCTTTCGGATACGATATCCTCAAGCATATACATATGGGGCGCATCGCTCAGATATGCTTATATGCTCCCGATGTGGGTCGCGATAATGCAGGCAATGTGCGGTATGTATCTGTTTGCAGAAGGATGGCTTAAGGACAGATGGAAAGCGTTATCAGCATATGTTCTGTTCTTCTTCAATGGTGGATTTGGTATTATCTATTTTCTGAACGGATATAAGACGTTTGATGATCTTATGCACGGGTTCTACAATACGCCAACCAATCTGATAGATGTAAATATAAGATGGACTAATACAATTGTGGACATGCTACTTCCGCAGAGAGCAACGCTGTTTGGCTGGGCTGTTTTATTTACTGCTTTATGCGTACTAAGAAGAGCATGGGAGGAGAGGAAAAAGGATTATTATGTAATTGCAGGCATTATGGGAGGCGCGCTTCCGATGATACATACGCATTCCTTCCTTGCACTTGGTATCATAAGTTTTTCGTGGCTTCTGTCAGATGCTGCAAAAAGGTCAGGAATATTTGTATGGGGTGAAAATGATGATGTAACTTCAAAAAAAGTCAGAATCATATTGGGTGCAATAGTGATTCTGGGTCTTTTGACAATGTCCGTTTTTTCGGCTGTACAGAATTCGCGAGAGTCCGGTCTGGCTGATAATCTGTATATGGCTGTGGGAATAATCGGAATGGCGATTCTGTTCTGTGTACTCATATATATGTTTATCAGAATGAAAAATAAGGATCGTATGGATGTTGTTAAAGCATGGGGTATGCTTTTGCTTATGGTAGTTATACTGGCATTTCCGCAGCTTTTCTATTGGACATTCGGACAGGTTTATGAAAGCGGCATGCTTCACGGACATTTTAACTGGTCTAACAGCGGTGAAGTGGCTGAACCATATATAATGTATTATCTTAAGAATATAGGACTTGTTGCCATACTTTTCATCCCCGCATGGATAGTTTCGAAGAAAAGGGATATCGCACATGTATTTCCGGCGCTTGTCATATGGTTTTTGTGTGAATTTATAGTGTTTCAGCCTAATATGTATGATAATAATAAGCTGCTTTTGGTGGCATACATGCTTATATGTTGTTTTGTTGCCGGATTTGTATGTGATTTTGTTAAAAAGGCATTCGGCAGGAGTGTCGTATCGCAGATTGGAAAGTATGCAGTTGTTGTGACGCTGGTTGTCGTATGTACCATATCGGGTGTCCTTACCATGGCGCGCGAATATTACAGTGGAACTGATGAGGTGTCCTATGAGCTGTATAATAAGGAACTTCTTGACGCATGTAAGTTTATTGAGGAAAATACCAACGCCAATTCGGTATTTCTTACTGCCAATAATCATAATAATGCAGTGGCGTCGCTTACGGGAAGGGATATTGTATGTGGTTCGTCCACATTCCTGTACTTTCACGGTTTTGATACTACTGAAAGAGAAACGGATGTCGAGGCAATGTATACTGACCCGGTTTCCTCTGCGAGTCTGTTTACTAAATATGATGTGGATTATATTCTTGTAAGTCATGAAGAATACGGTGCATATCAGAATATCAATGAACAGTTGATATACAGCGCATTTAACTGTATATACAGCACAGAGGAAGTTCGGATATATCAGGTCAGATAATTTTACGGATGATTAATGTCTGCTGAAGGGGTTTTTATACTCGGCGCTGTAATGGAGCTCCTCCTCGATTCTCAGGAGACGGTTATATTTGGCGGTCCTGTCCGTGCGGCAGGGAGCTCCTGTTTTAATCTGTCCGGCGTTTAGGGCTACGGCAAGATCGGCTATGATAGTATCTTCAGTCTCGCCTGAGCGGTGGGACAGAACGCATCTGAATCCGGCTTTCTGGGCGCATCTTACGGCCTCTGTCGCCTCTGTCAGTGTTCCTATCTGATTGACTTTGATAAGAATAGCATTGGCGGCGCCATTTTCAATTCCCTTATTCAGTCTTTCGGTATTGGTTACAAACAGGTCATCTCCGACAAGCTGGATGGTATCTCCGAGTCTTTTGGTAAGCTTTTTAAAACCATCCCAATCTTCTTCGTAAAGCCCGTCTTCGATGGACTTAAGAGGATATTTTTCGCAAAGTTTTTCATAGAGTTCGATCAACTCCTCCGTAGAACGCATGATTCCCTTTGTATCCCCTGAAGGACTGCGGCTCTCATTTGGGAAATAATACATGCCCGCATCCTTTTGATATAACTCGCTGGCAGCCGCATCCATTGCAAATACAACGTCCTTTCCGGGAGTGTATCCTGCTTTTTTTACAGCTTTGGTAAGATATTCAAACACTTCAAATGAATCCTTAAGGTCGGGAGCAAAACCACCTTCATCACCCACGGCTGTTACCTTGTTCTCTGACGCAAGAATCTTCTTTAGCGCATGATAAACCTCAGTTCCGATCCTTAATCCTTCTGCAAATGAGTCTGCGGATGTCGGCATAATCATGAATTCCTGAAAGTCTATATTGTTTGACGCATGTACTCCGCCATTTAATATATTCATCATCGGAACCGGCATTTGGTGGGATTGCGCTCCTCCAAGGTACATATAAAGGGGTAAACCGTAGGATTTTGCGGCCGCTCTTGCACATGCCATCGATACGGCAAGGATGGCATTGGCGCCAAGCCTGCCTTTATTGGGAGTGCCATCGAGGGTGCACAGCATATGGTCTATAAGTGCCTGTTCTAAAGCATTCCTGCCAAGGAGACATTTTTTAATCTCAGTATTAACGTTTTTTACTGCCTGAAGAACTCCTTTTCCATAGTAACGCGTCTGATATCCGCATGAATCCCTGTCATCATCTTTTACGTCAGCGTCACGCAGTTCTACTGCTTCAAACATACCGGTTGAAGCGCCGCTTGGTACGCTTGCACGACCGGTATAGCGTTCGTCTACGGTGACTTCTGCCTCAATCGTAGGATTTCCCCTTGAGTCAAGAATTTCTCTTGCATGTACGTCAGTTATTTTTAAATAATTCACTTCTATTTACCTCCGCATATATTTTGCACTTATTATGTGGAGAGAAAGAAATTTTATTCAAAAAAATTTTTACAACAGTGTATATTTGAGGAAAATGAGTGCATAATACTAATAAGCCGATAAGCTGCTGAGACATCAGCCTTACGGAATACGCAATGTGTTTAACCCCCTCTTACGCATATTGCGTAACAAAGGATAAGGTTTTAATACTTAATCCTCCCCTTAACGGACCCCGTGCATACTCAGATGCACGGGGTCTTATTATTATATTCTATATGACTTTAAGCGTGGCGGCGTCTTGACTGGACACCGCATTTAATATACAATTCTTTGTGGTTAATTGATTTAAGAAAGGGTAATTTAGTATGAAGAATTATATTAAAGGAATCATTCTATGTCTTATTATTGCAGTTCCGTCGTGGTTTTTAGGAAAGCAGTTTCCGATAATAGGCGGTGCGGTTATCGCTATTATCGCCGGAATGATTGTTGCCTTATTTATAAAGAACAGGACGTCGATTGAGCCGGGCATCAGATTTACATCAAAAAAAATACTTCAGTGGGCTGTGGTTCTTCTTGGTTTTGGAATGAATCTGAACGTCATATTTAAAACCGGAGCGCAGTCTCTGCCGATTATCGTATGTACTATTGCAATATCGCTTGTTATAGCATACATTTTACATAAACTTATGCATATTCCGGGAAAGATTTCGACGCTTGTGGGAGTCGGCTCGTCCATATGCGGTGGTTCTGCGGTTGCAGCGGCCGCACCGGTAATAGATGCCGATGATGAGGAAGTGGCGCAGGCTATTTCGGTTATATTCTTTTTTAACGTTCTTGCTGCAATCATTTTTCCGTATCTGGGCAAGATTATAGGGTTTGATACGGGTTCGGGAGAAGCTTTCGGAATATTTGCGGGAACAGCCGTTAACGATACGTCTTCCGTGACCGCCGCCGCAGCCACATGGGACAATATGTGGAATCTGGGTTCACAGACGCTTGATAAAGCCGTGACCGTAAAGCTCACGAGAACACTTGCCATCATCCCGATAACGCTTGTGCTCGCATTCCTCAGGACAAGAAAGGAAGGAACGGACAGCAAGGTTTCGCTGAAATCGGTCTTCCCGTTCTTCATACTCTTCTTTGTGCTTGCTTCCGTGATAACAACAATCTGCACAGCATTCGGTGTCCCTGATAGCGCTTTCGCCCCCTTCAAGACGTTATCGAAATTCATGATAGTGCTGGCCATGGCAGCAATCGGGCTGAATACGGATATCGTGAAGCTGGTCAGGACGGGCGGGAAGCCACTTGTACTAGGGCTCTCATGCTGGGTCTCTATAACAGCGGTATCGCTGCTGATGCAGCACCTTCTGCATCTTATATGAAAGAGGAGCAGGCTTCCGCCTGCCCCAGATATACTCTCTTAATAGTCCAGCTACTTTGAAATGAGCATCGTCCTCGGATCGAGATTGACCTTCATCGGCTTCGGCACATTCGCGTGATGTGCCCTGACGACTGTCATGATTACCTTATCGATCTTGTCATCATATTTAAGAGCGACAAGGACATCGATCAGATCATAGTACTTCACGAGCGTATTCGGGATGCCATTCTCATCATATACGACATCAGGATTGACAGGAGATACGGAGAACCATACCTCGAGATCCATCTTCTTTGCGAATTCCTTTATCTTGATGATATCATCCTCATCTGCGACGGTAAGCTTGTAACCATCGAAGAGGATGCAGTCAGCCTTGAACGATCCCTGGCTGATAAGAGACTCGAGAGATGAAAGCACCTTCTCAACAGGAACCTGCTCCTGGGAGAAGTTCATCACTACCCTGTTTGCGAGGATTGAGTTGTATACCATTGCAGCATCATCAAGCGACTGGATCTCTGCAATCTCCCTGAAGACCTCCTTATACCAGTTTATGACATGCTCAACATTACCGGAGAAAGATACGTGAATAACACTCTCTCCCTTGAAAAGCTTATCTGTTGCGAGATGGACCAGACATGCAGTCTTGCCGACACCATGGCGGGACACGATCACACCGAGGTTGCCGCGGCCAAGGCCTCCATTTATGGCATCCTCGAATATGCGGAGCGGACTAACGTTGTTAAGTTCCTTGATATCCATTTTATGCACCTCCGTTCTGTTTTACATAATTGTAACATGCAGGATACGAAAAAACATCATTGATTTGCATTTTTGAGGATTATTCTGCATCAGCTCCGAAAACAGGGAATCAGTCACGCTGAAGCGCTTCCATCGGCTCAAGTCTGGCAGCCTTCGCAGCGGGATACCATCCGAAGAAAACACCGATTGCAATGGAAAATGCAAGGGATACGATGATTGCCCCTGGAGATATATGGAGAGGCCAGCCTGCTATATTCACAGCGGCAACGCTCAGCACGGTACCGATGATGAGACCGAGAAGACCGCCAGAGAGGGAAAGCGTGACAGATTCAACAAGGAACTGCGAGCGTATTGCCCCGGGCGTCGCGCCAAGCGCTTTCCTTATTCCTATCTCCCCCGTTCTCTCAACGACTGACACAAGCATTATGTTCATTATCCCTATGCCGCCGACCACAAGGGATATAGCAGCAATGGCGGCAAGGAACATGGAGAATGTGGACATGACGGAATCGGCCATCTCCTTGATTGTCGCAGGACTGAAGATGCGGTAATAATCGGAGCCTGCAATCTCATCTAAATACCTCTCGATATCCTCAGCGACATCGGTGGCATCGTAACCCTCTGCTGTCTTAACGACATATGTCCCTACCTGATCAGTCCTTCTGAAACGCTGTACATATGTGTTGTACGGCATGAATAGCGTGTAGTTGTACGATGTTCCCTGCGCCTCATCCCTTTCGGCGAGCACACCTATCACCTGGAAGCTCTTAGCCTGCTGCCGGAATACGGATATATACCTCCCAACAGGATTCTCCCCGGGAAACAGCTCCTCAGCAAGCTCTGATCCTATCACAGCGACCTGCCTGCGGTTTATATTATCCATTGCCGAGAAGAACGCTCCATCTGCTGTCTCCAGAGAATTGGAGGCGAAATAATCCGAGGTAACGCCCTGTATCTGGACTCCCTCTGAAATCTCCTGGCCGTTCCTGACATTCGCAGCTGAAGAGACTACCGGAAGAATCTCACGGATACCATCGATCTCATTCTGAAGACTATATGCGAACTCCTCCGTGAAGATCATGGTTTCGCGTGCAGATCCACGGGGCATGACGCTTATGGTATCGAGTCCGCCGACCTCGAATGAGCTGCTCATGCTCTCGGTAACGCTCCGGCCGAGGTTGAGTATAGCGACGACAGATGCAACACCTATCATTATCCCGAGAAGGGAGAGAAATGTTCGGAGCCTGCTTCCCGACAAGGAAGCGATGGCCATTCGTATATTCTCACGTACCATCATCTGCAACCTTCCCATCCTTTATCGGGATAATCCTGCTGCATTCCGAGGCAAGACCTGCATCATGGGTAACGAATACTATCGTATGGCCTTCATCATTCAGCGCATGGAACAGATCCATGACATCATGGCCTGTTGCTGAATCGAGAGCGCCTGTAGGCTCATCAGCAAGGAGTATCGAAGGATTATTCACAAGTGCCCTGGCAATGGCAACACGCTGCTTCTGACCTCCTGAGAGCTCGGAGGGACGGTGCTTCATCCTGTCCTTCAGCCCTACCCGCTCAAGCATAGCCTCAGCCCTTCTGCGCCTCTCCTTAAGTGGGATACCTGCATAGAGAAGAGGAAGCGCGGCGTTATCCAGGGCATTGAGCTTCGGAAGCAATGAGAAATGCTGGAACACAAAGCCGATCTTCCTGTTGCGTATATATGCCAGCTCATTATCATCAAGCCCGCTTGTATCCTCCCCGTCAATCAGAATCGTACCAGAGGTCGGGACATCGAGGCATCCGATAAGCGACATCAGCGTCGACTTGCCAGAACCGGAAGGGCCCATTATAGCAGTGAATGAGTGCTCCTCAATCGATAGAGAGATCCCGTCCAGTGCCCTGACCTCCGTATCACCTACTATATAGATACGGGAGACTTCCCTAATCTCTATTGCAGCACTCATCTGCGGCCTCCAGGAGGAGGTG
>CASFAQ010000026.1 GCA_949292725.1 uncultured Eubacteriales bacterium
CTATTCGTGGATAGATGAGATGGATGCAATGTATTCCGGGAGGAAGGGCGGCGTAAGTCCTTCCAATATAGCTATAGCGGATTTTATTGAGAGCGCCTCAATGGAGGAATTCGAGGTATTTCTTTCGTGCTTTAAGGACAGGGGTTATAATGCAGAAATATGTGAAATAAGGGATATGGTCTACGACGGATGTAATCTGTATACTCCGTCGGGGATGCGTATCGATGCGGTATACAGAAGAGCTGTTACGAGCGATATCATGAAACACTATGATGAGGTCGGAGATTTCATATTGGCAGTAAGGGATGGCAATGTAATATTATTTGGTGATTTCTTTACGCAGATAGCTCATAACAAAATACTGTTTAAGCTCATGTGGGAAGAAGATACCCTTAATATGCTCAATGAAGAACAGAGGAATTTTATTATAAAGCATATACCAAAAACTTTTACGGCAAAGGACGTGTCACTAGAAGAGATTGCAGAGAATAAAGACGGGTATATATTAAAACCTGAGGATTCGTACGGTTCTAAGGGTATATTTCCGGGAATCAGCTATACCGAAGAACAGTGGAAGAACATTATAAAGGACAGTATTGATCAGGATAATTATATAGTTCAGGAATTTTGTATGCCTTATAAGAGCGCCAACTATATACTGGAGAATGGTATGCTTACAGAAAAGGAGTTCTATAATCTTACCGGACTTTATATGTATAACGGAAGGCTTAAGGGAATATATTCAAGGATATCAAAGGATCCGATTATTTCCACGCAATACAACGAAATGGCGTTGCCCACAATTATCATTCCTAATGAAAAAATAAATATTTAAGAAAAAATAATATTTGCTATTTTATTCTGACGGATATTATTGTAGAATGAAGAGAATATGTTTACTGGGAGGAATAAAAAATGAGCAGCAAGTTGAAGGTAGGTATTTTGGGTGGAACAGGAATGGTAGGACAGAGATTCATCTCTCTTCTTGAGAACCATCCGTGGTATGAGGTAGTATGCATTGCGGCAAGTCCGAGAAGCGCCGGCAAAACCTATGAAGAAGCCGTAGGCGGACGTTGGAAGATGACAACCCCTATGCCTGAAGCTGTAAAAGGTATTATCGTAAATGATGTAAATGACATTGAGAAGGTAAGCTCTCAGGTTGATTTTGTGTTCAGTGCGGTAGATATGACCAAGGAAGAGATACGCACTATAGAGGAAGCTTATGCTAAGACCGAAACTCCTGTTGTATCCAATAACAGTGCACACAGATGGACACAGGACGTACCTATGGTAGTGCCGGAGATTAATCCGGAACATCTTTGCATAATAGACGATCAGATGAAGCGTCTCAATACCAGGAGAGGGTTCATAGTCGTAAAGCCGAATTGTTCAATACAGAGTTATACGCCTGCACTCCACGCACTGCGCGAATATAATCCGCAAAAGGTTGTTGTTTCAACATATCAGGCAATATCGGGAGCAGGAAAGACATTTAAAGACTGGCCGGAGATGGAAGGCAATATTATTCCATATATCGGAGGCGAAGAAGAGAAGAGCGAAAAGGAGCCGTTAAGGATATGGGGCAAGGCTGAGAACGGAGTAATCGTTCCTGCAACGGCGCCGGTTATCACAAGCCAGTGCATAAGAGTTCCGGTGCTTAACGGACATACAGCGTCAGTATTTGTAACATTTGAAAGAAAGCCTGAGAAGGAAGCTATGATAGAAGCATGGAATTCTTATAAGGGACTTCCTCAGGAACTTTCACTTCCTAGTGCACCAAAGCAGTTCATCAAATATCTGGAAGAAGATAACAGACCACAGGTTGCGCTTGATGTTGATTATGAGAACGGAATGGGTGTGACGCTTGGCAGACTTCGTGAAGATATAATATTTGATTATAAATTTGTAGGTCTTTCACACAATACAGTAAGAGGTGCGGCAGGTGGAGCTGTACTTATTGCAGAGCTTCTTACTGCACAGGAAAGAATACAGGCCAAATAATATCGATAATTATATTACATGAATTGAAAGGCGGTATGTATATGCTTCTTGTCAAGGACGGATTCTTGGTTGACCCGACTTCGGGACGCAACGGGGTGTTTGATATCCTTATAGAAGATGGTCATGTCGCGGCTGTAGATACATGTATGGAAGTAAAAGACTCATATGAGGTTATAGATGCCAAAGGAAAGTATATTATGCCGGGATTCGTGGATCTGCATGAGCATTTCCGCGAGCCCGGCTATACTTATAAGGAGACGGTAAAGACCGGCTCCATGGCGGCGGCAAGAGGCGGATTTACTTCTGTATTCTGTATGCCTAATACGAAGCCTGTGACAGACAGCAGGGAAAACTATGATGCGTTAATGGACATCATAGCTGCTTGCGCCTGCATAAATGTATTCCCGGTGGGCGCCATTACAAAAGGGCAGCTTGGAGAAGAGCTTGCCGAGATTGAGAAGATGGCTGAGGGTGGAATGAAGGCAGTCAGTGAGGATGGAAGGTCCGTCATGAACTCGTTTCTATGCAGAGAGGGAATGAAACTTGCAAAGAAACATGATATTCCTGTATTTGCCCATTGCGAGGATATTGATCTGGTATGCGGCGGCGTTATGAACGAGGGAAAAAGGGCAAAAGAGCTTAAACTTAAAGGAATTACCAATGCAGTAGAAGATATAATTGCTGCAAGGGATATTCTGCTTGCAAAAGAAACCGGAGTAAGGCTGCATCTGTGTCATGTATCCACAAGGGACAGCGTTAGAATGATCAGCCTTGCAAAAGAGGACGGAATTAATGTTACAGGCGAGGTGTGTCCGCATCATTTTACATTATGTGATGAGGATATACCATCTGACGATTCCAATTATAAAATGAATCCTCCACTCCGATCTCGGGCTGATAAGGAAGCGCTTATAGAGGGTATAAAATCCGGAGTGATAGATGTAATTGCCACAGACCATGCACCACATTCTGCAGAGGAAAAAATCGGTTCGATGAGTGATTCGCCTTTTGGAATAGTAGGTTCTGAGACTGCATTTGCCCTGTCATACACTGAATTGGTTGAAGAAGGACATCTGACACTGGATGAGCTTGTAAAATGCATGAGCGTCAATCCGGCAAAAATTGCGGGGATAGACAGAGGAAACTTAGGAGTTGGAGCCGTAGCTGATTTTGTGATTGCAGATATTGATACATGGTATGAGATAGATCCAGATACATTTTCGTCAAAAGGACGTAATACGCCTTTTGCGGGATACAGAGTAAAGGGAAGAATAGAACAGACCTTTGTCGGAGGCCAAAGAGTATTCATGGAGGTATAGATGATGATAGATAAACTTATAGATAAGATAAAAAAGACACAGGCTCCTATAGTCGTAGGACTTGATCCGATGCTCTCTTATATTCCGGATTATATTAAAGACAGTGCATATAAGGAATATGGCGAGACTTTAGAGGGAGCGGCAGAAGCGGTATGGGAATACAATAAAGGGATTATTGATGCAATATATGAGCTCATACCTGCCGTGAAGCCTCAGATTGCGATGTATGAGCAATTCGGAATTCCGGGACTTTTCGCATTTAAAAGGACAGTTGATTATTGTAAGAAAAAAGGTCTTGTCGTTATAGGAGATATTAAACGCGGGGATATAGGCTCCACCTCAACTGCATATGCAAACGGACATATCGGCAGGGTTGAGGTAGGCAGGAACTCATATGCTCCGTTTGATGAGGATTTTATTACGGTTAATCCTTATCTGGGCTCTGATGGGATTGCTCCATTTATAGACGTATGCAAAAAAGAAAATAAGGGAATATTCATTCTCGTTAAAACATCCAATCCATCAAGCGGAGAGTTTCAGGACAGGCTGATTGAAGGAAGACCATTATATGAGCATGTGGCCGAGAAGGTAAATGATTGGGGAAGCAGGCTTATGGGTGATTCATACAGCCATGTCGGAGCCGTGGTGGGAGCAACATATCCTGAAATGGGCAGAGAGCTTAGAAAGCTGATGCCAAAAACATATATTCTTGTGCCGGGCTACGGCGCACAGGGGGGCTGCGGGAAAGACCTTGCCGGATTTTTTAATGAGGACGGACTCGGTGCAATAGTTAATTCTTCCAGAGGAATCATAGCGGCATATAAGCAGGAAGCATACAGCAAGTATGGCGATGCCGGTTATGCGGATGCATCAAGGGCGGCAGTGCTTGCAATGAAAGAGGATCTTAAACAGGCGCTATAACAGTGCTTAATATAAAATTAATACATTTTGTTTTATAACCCGGACATGTCGTGTCCGGGTTGAGTTTTATGGATAATCATTTACGTTTATAGTGAAAAATAAAGCAGGTAAATCCATGCAGACTTCCTTGCCTGAAGGTATTATACATCTGTTTATGCGTGTTGACAATGCCATTTTTGTTTATTGCAGCCTGTGTATTGCCTGTTTATAATACTTTTGGTATTATTAAATGGTAATGTAAAGATATTGGGAGGAACAGGCATGTTTTATAAAGTAATTTCAACTGAGCGTCTTGCAGAAGATATCATAAGCATGTGGATAGAAGCGCCGCAGATTGCGCAGAACGCCCGCGCAGGGCAATTTGTATCAATATACTGTGACAGTAAGAGCGAACTTCTTCCAAGACCGATAAGTATATGCGATACAGATGGGCAACAGGCTTTTAGAATAGTCTTTCGCGTTGTCGGAAAGGGAACTGGAGAATTTGCAGAAAAAAAAGTGGGAGATATGCTTAGAATCATAGGCCCTCTCGGAAATGGTTATGATGAATATACAGCTGATTATCGCGACAAAAGCGATAAAACGGCGCTTATCATAGGAGGGGGAATTGGCATACCTCCGATGCTTCTTCTGTCAAAGTTATTGGACTGCAGAAAGATAATCGTGCTTGGGTACAGGGATTATCTGTTTATGCAGGACGATTTTGCGGAATACGGGGATGTGATTATAGCGTCGGAGAATGGAATGTGCGGCATCAGGGGTAATGT
Source organism: uncultured Eubacteriales bacterium (assembly GCA_949292725.1). Taxonomy (GTDB): domain Bacteria; phylum Bacillota; class Clostridia; order Lachnospirales; family Lachnospiraceae; genus V9D3004. The sequence continues at coordinate 5,009 of CASFAQ010000026.1, forward strand.
TATAGATGCAGTTAATGCAGGTGGCGTAAGTGCGGACGTCATATATTCATGCGGTCCGATTCCCATGCTTAAGGGAGTCAGATCGTACGCAGAATCGCATAATATTCCTGCGTACATTTCTTTGGAAGAAAAGATGGCATGTGGTATCGGTGCATGCCTTGCATGTGTATGTAAGACCAATGACGTGGACGGACACAGCATGGTTAAGAATAAGCGTATATGCAAGGATGGTCCTGTATTTGATGCAGAGGAGGTGGATTTTTCATGAATATGAGCGTTAATTTCTGTGGTATAGATATGAAGAATCCGGTAACAACAGCTTCAGGAACATTTGGCTCGGGAATGGAATATGCGGACTATGTGGATCTTTCAAAGCTTGGAGCAGTAACCACCAAAGGTGTGGCCAATGTGCCATGGCCGGGCAATCCTACTCCGAGAATTGCAGAGACCTACGGAGGCATGATCAACGCAATAGGACTTCAGAACCCGGGGATAGATACATTTATATCAAGGGATATACCGTATCTTAGAAAGTACGATACCAGAATCATTGTAAATGTGTGCGGAAGGACTACGGATGATTACTGTGAAACAGTAAGGCGTCTGGCAGATACGGAGGCGGATTTGCTTGAAATCAATATTTCGTGTCCTAATGTTAAGGAGGGCGGCATCGCATTTGGTCAGGATGCAAAGGCCGTGGAAAATATAACAAGGGCTATAAAGGATTGCGCAAAACAGCCTGTCATAATGAAACTTAGTCCCAATGTAACAGACATTACCGAGATGGCAAGAGCTGCAGAGGCAGGCGGAGCCGATGCAGTATCCCTTATCAATACGATAACGGGTATGAAGATTGATATCAACAGAAGATGTTTTGCAGTTGCAAATAAAACCGGAGGTTTGTCCGGACCTGTGATAAAACCGGTAGCTGTCAGGATGGTATATCAGGTGGCGCAGGCAGTCGATATTCCGATTATCGGAATGGGTGGTATAGCGGATGCATCGGACGCACTCGAATTCATCATGGCCGGAGCAACGATGGTGGCGGTGGGAACGGCTAATTTTAATAATCCATATGCAACTATGCAGATAATTGACGGAATAGCGGATTATATGCATCAAAATAATGTAAAGGATATTAATGAGCTTATCGGATGCGTCAGATAGTAAAAGGAGTTTATTAATTTTATATACGCCGATTTGGTTATAAATTAACATGGATTGAAGAATGCGAATGGGAGAAAGAGCTGGTACATAATGAGAAAAGATGGTCACAAACCGTCAACCGGGTCAATCGGGGTAAGCCTAAAATGAATGAGGAAAAATATAAAGAACTTCAGGATTATCTGGTGGGACTAAAAAATGCTGCAGTTGCTTATTCGGGAGGGGTCGATTCAACCTTTCTTTTAAAGGCAGCGCATGATACACTTGGTGATAATGCATGCGCCGTTACAGTCTGTGCAGATATTTTTCCTGAAAGAGAATATGAAGAAGCAAGAGAGTTTTGCAAAAAAGAGAATATAAAACAGTATATAGTCACATTTAATCCGTTTGATATACCGGGTTTTTCTGATAATCCCGGAAATCGCTGTTATATATGTAAAAAAGAGTTGTTAGGCAGTGTGTGTGACACTGCGGCAAAGATGCATATAGAGCACGTATTGGAGGGTACTAATGCAGATGATATGTCTGACTACAGACCGGGGTTTCCGGCAGTAGAAGAACTGGGCATTAAAAGTCCGTTAAAGTCTGTGGGATTTACTAAGGAAGATATAAGGTGTTTGTCTGAAAAGCTTGGCCTTAAGACATGGGATAAACCGTCCTTTGCCTGCCTTGCATCACGGTTTGCATATGGCGAGACAATTACAAAAAAGAAACTTGTAATGGTAGACAGAGCGGAAAAAATGCTCTTTGACATGGGCTTTAAGCAGTTTCGCGTGCGTATTTACGGAGAGAATATTGCAAGAATAGAAGTACTTGGTAATGAGATTCCCATGATTATAGAAAATAGAGAAAGCATAACGCGTGCGTTTGGCAATTACGGATTTGCCTATGTTACGGTGGATTTGAAAGGTTATCGTACGGGAAGTATGAATGAGGCTCTTTTTAAATGATACAATACCAACCGGAAATATGGTGGGGATGTAAAATAAAGGCTGCAGTTAAGTATTAAAGTGTGTATTAAGGTTATTTTGAGACTATCTGCAAGCCATGCAACCTTGAAAGCGGAGCTTTCTCGGTCACGGCTTGTAGTTTAATAAAAAGGCAGGAGGTTTTAAGAAAAATGGAACAGTATAAGAAGGAATTTATCGAATTCATGGTTGATTGTCAGGTACTTAGATTTGGTGATTTTGTAACTAAAAGCGGACGTAAGACACCATTCTTTATCAATACCGGTTTCTATCGTACCGGGGCGCAGCTAAGGAAGCTTGGCACATATTATGCCGCCGCGATTAAAGAAGCTTTCGGGCTTGACTTTGATATATTATTTGGGCCGGCTTATAAGGGTATTCCGTTAAGCGTTGCCACGGCAATGGCGGTAAGCGAGTCATATGGCGTGGATGTTGGATACTGCTCTAACAGAAAAGAGGAAAAAGATCACGGAGATGCAGGTATACTTCTCGGAAGTCCGCTTAATGCAGACAGCAGAGTGCTTATGATTGAGGATGTTACGACATCCGGCAAATCCATACGAGAGACCATGCCGATACTTAAAGCGATGGGAGTTAGCAATATAAAAGGACTTATCGTATCCGTTAACCGTATGGAAAAAGGCACAAAAGATATAGGCGCTTTGGAAGAGATAGGCATTGAATACGGAATAAAAACTGCAGCTATCGTAACCATGGAAGAGATAATAGAGCACTTGTATAATAAGCCATATAATGGTAAGATAATAATTGATGACGATATCAAAGCAAGAATAGATCGTTACTATGAACAGTATGGAATATAAAGGAGGGCGTTTATGGAGGAAAAAACGTATAAGACAATGGGTTCGTCAGGAATATTAAGTCTTGTCATCGGAATTATAATATGTATCCTGGGGGTTGGCGCCGGAGTTGCGATGATCGTCAATGGTGGCAGACTCTTAAAAGGAAAGAATGATATACTTTTCTAGACAGATTAAGTTAAGTTTTACGAGAGTTGCATGGGTAAGTTCACATTAAGGAGTGCGTAATCGATACCATCCTTTAGGAGCGACCCATGCATTTTTTTGCACTGATATATTGACAATTTAAATGTAATACCCTATAATGTTTTTGTAATTCAATTTTATCTTGTTTATTGGTTTTATTCGAATGTTTTTTCACAGGTTTATTCTATTTTTTATTCACGGAAGGAGAATTTTTTTGAAAATTGCATTTTGGAGTAATGTAAGAGGCCAGTGCGGTACTACGCTGCACCTTACAAGTATGGCCGTTATTCAGGCTATGTTTGATAAGAAGAGGGTGGTTCTTATAGAGAATCATGATCATCTTCTTAATATCGAAAGCTGCCTTGTGAAGAAAGGCAGTCCCGATATGGTTATGGAGGGGTCTTCAGGTTATAACAGATACGGCCTGGAGAATCTGATGCAGGCTCTTGGTGATACGTCTCAGGAGTTTGACGAGAAGCTTTTGAGGAGATGTTCAATGCGTTTTGCATACGACAGGCTGTATTATCTTCCGCATAATTATCTTAGGAACAGGGATATATTAGACTATCAGCTTGATAAGAAACTGCATGGACTTTTGGATATTCTTGAGACGTATTTTCATACCGTATATGTGGATACATTCGCGGCAGAGAGCATATCCACCAGAAATATTCTTGAGAGCGCCGACGTCGTAGTTGTCAATCTGAATCAGAACAGTAATGTTATCAATCATTTTTTCAGTAATTTTTCTTCGCTAAGAAGCAAGGCGATATTCTTGCTTGGAAGTTATTATCCATGCAGACGCAACAGTATATATGAGATCAAAAGAAGGTACCAGATACCCGACGACAGAATATATGCGATACCGTTCTGTATGGATGCTGCAGAGGCAGAATCCGAAGGGAACGTGGCAACATTCATTGGCCGGAATTTTCTGGAACCTTCTGTTAATAATCGTGATTTTATGTGTTCTATATATAATGCATATAAGGGCATTATGAATTATTCGTCCGCATCCAAAGGAGTTGGATTCTGAGACTTGAGTCTGATATGGATTTTATCAATACTGTGGTTATCGACCGACAGCACGGTGTATACGGCATACTTATCCTCAGCTGTTTCCCCGCCTTTTGGAAAATCTGAGAGAAGATTGATTACATGACCGCCAATAGAATCATAATCATTGGATTCTATGTTAATCTCCAGTTCGTCATTGATATCGTTAAGGTTGGTTACGCCGTTTACGATGTATTCATTCTCCTTGATGCAGACTATGGAATCCTCCTCTCCCATATCATATTCATCGCGTATCTCGCCGACTATCTCTTCAAGGAGGTCCTCAAGCGTTACTATACCTACGAATCCGCCGTATTCATCCATAACAACAGCAATTGAGATGAAATCTTTTCTCATATCAACGAACAGTTCAGATGTTTTGCGGTATTCGTATGTAATATACGGCTCGCGTATAAGGTCAAGCATGTTAAATGTTTCAGGTGAACCATGGAAGAAGAAAACATCTTTCAGATTAATGGTTCCGACAATGTTGTCAACGCGGCCCGAATATACCGGCATCCTTGAGAACTTCTGATGACTGAATGCTTCAAGAAGCTCATCATAGCTTAAGTCTGAGGATACAAGCTCCACATCCATACGAGGTACCATGACGTCCTTAACGAGAGAATCTCCAAACTCTACGATATTGGTTATCATCTCATGTTCCTCGGTTTCGATAACGCCCTCTTCATGGCTGACGTCGAATATGGTCATAAGCTCATCCTCCGTCATCTGCGCAGGACGCGCGGACATGTCCATTCCAAATATCTTTAATATAACCTTTGATACTATGTTAACAGCGATTACAAAAGGCGTAAGTAACTGCGTTATATAATATATTATATTGCAGTATGCAAGGGCAAGCTTATCCGCATAAACAGTAGCTAACGACTTAGGCGTAATCTCTCCGAATACAAGTACAAGTATCGTGATCACACCAGTTGCAATACCTGCGGCAATGCTTGTGTTATTTGACATTCCAAGGTTGTCGCATATCTTGTATGCAAAGGTTGTAGATATGGAAGAAGCGGACAGATTGACTACGTTGTTGCAGATAAGGATTGCAGAAAGCATCTTCGTAGGATCCGTTATAAGTTTGCTGACGGTAATCGCCTTTTTGTTACCTTCTTCAACAAGACTTCTTATCTTCATGCGTCCGACAGTTGTAAGAGCGGTTTCGGCAGAAGAAAAGAATGCAGATAAAACCAGTAAAAATACAATCAAAATAATAGTCCAGGCATCACTAGGATCCAAAAATCATCAACTCCAATTTCAAAATATAATGCTCACATTGTACAGTAGACAGGCAGATATGTCAAGAGTAAAAGACAGGTCATGAAAGAGCCTGTCTTTTACGTGCCATCTCGTCGCTGTCGAGATATTCGTCGTAGGTCGTTATCTTATCGATCATGCCATTTGGCGTGATTTCTATAATACGGTTAGCGATAGTCTGTATGAACTGGTGATCCTGGGAGGCAAAAAGTATAACTCCCGGGAATTTGATAAGTCCGTTATTGAGCGCCGTAATGCTCTCCATATCGAGGTGGTTGGTAGGTTCGTCAAGTATAAGTATGTTAGAACCAAGCATCATCATCTTAGACAACATTACGCGGACCCTTTCGCCTCCCGAAAGGACGTTAACCTTCTTGATTCCGTCGTCACCGGCAAAGAGCATTCTTCCAAGAAATCCTCTTACGTAAGTAGCATCCTTTTCCGGAGAATAAGGCATAAGCCAGTCGACTATCGTCTCTTCCTTCGTAAAATACTCGCTGTTATCCTTAGGAAAATAAGAATGCGAAGTCGTGACGCCCCATTTGTAAGTTCCCTCATCAGGCTCCATGGAACCCGAAAGAATCTTAAATAAGGTGGTTATGGCCTGTGTCTGATTGCCGACAAACGCTATCTTATCATCATGTCCACAGGTAAATGATATATTATTGAGCACCTTAACGCCGTCGATGGTCTTTGACAGGTTCTCAACAGTAAGGACCTCGTTGCCAATCTCTCTGTTAGGCTTAAAATTTATATAAGGATATTTGCGGCTTGAAGGCCTAATCGTATCAAGCTCAATCTTTTCAAGCGCACGTTTTCTTGAGGTAGCCTGCTTTGATTTGGAAGCATTTGCACTGAATCGCTGGATGAATTCCTGAAGTTCCTTTATTTTCTCTTCTTTTTTCTTATTGGCTTCTTTCATCTGTTTAATCATAAGCTGGCTGGACTCGTACCAGAAGTCATAGTTGCCGGCATATAATTCAATCTTGGCATAGTCAATGTCAGCGGTATGTGTGCACACCTTATTAAGAAAGTATCTGTCATGCGATACGACTATGACAGTATTGTCAAAATTAATAAGAAATTCCTCAAGCCAGCGTATAGCGTCAAGGTCGAGGTGGTTGGTCGGCTCGTCAAGTAGCAGTATATCAGGATTGCCGAAGAGCGCCTGTGCAAGAAGAACCTTAACCTTCTCCGGTCCCTCAAGCTCATTCATATATTTGTAATGATATTCCTGCTCAATTCCCAGTCCGTTAAGAAGAGTAGCGGCGTCTGACTCTGCTTCCCAACCGTTCATACCGGCAAATTCGGATTCGAGCTCAGCGGCCCTGATTCCGTCTTCGTCCGTAAAATCTTCCTTGCAGTATATCGCGTCCTTTTCTTTCATGATTTCATAAAGACGCCTGTTACCCATGATGACCGTATCGAGTACAGGGTACCGGTCGTATTTGAAATGGTCCTGCTCAAGAACGGAGAGACGCTGCCCCGGAGTTATGATAATTTCGCCTTTATTTGGCTCAAGCTCCCCTGACAGTATCTTAAGAAAAGTGGATTTGCCGGCGCCGTTGGCTCCGATAAGTCCGTAGCAGTTTCCCTCTGTAAATTTAATGTTGACATCCTCAAAAAGAGGCTTCTTTCCGAATCTTAACGTAACATTACTTGCCTGAATCATAGATAAATCCTTTCATAAATGTGTATTTTGCTTTCAGTCACTCAAAATCCATTGTACCCAAAATAATAAAAAATGCAACTGTTTTTATTGTATAAAGAGGTAAAAAAATGTATACTATAATAAACAATTTATGCAGGCACAGGAGAATTATCGATATGAATATAAAAGATAAAAATATAACCGTAAAAAAGGGCAGGGGCTTTCCACTTGGCGTCACATCACATGCGGACGACGTACAGTTTTCATTTGTGTATGACAAAAAGGAACCGTTAGAGCTGCTTATATATAAAAGAAATAAGAAAAAGCCGGAATTAAGGCTTAAAATTGATTATAAGGACTATGTAAAAGGAAATGTCATAAGTTTTATCCTGAGCGCTCCCAATCTGTCAGATACACTCGCCGGGGACTGTGAGTATGCGCTTTATTGCGGTGGGAAGAGAATTGATGATCCGTATGCCGCGCGTGTGGCCGGAAGGGAGAGATTTGGTAAGTGTACGGATATGTTAAGATACGGATTTGATTTTCATGAATATGACTGGACGGGCGAGGACAGACCGGATATTGATTATGACAGTCTTATGATATACAGATTACATATCAGGGGATTTACCAGAGATGTAAGTTCGGGAGTTTCTTCAAGGGGAACCTATGAGGGGGTTTTAGAGAAGGCAGATTATATAAAAGACCTTGGATTCAATGCAGTACTTCTTCTTCCGGCATACGAATTCAATGAGATTATGAAGGAAGATGGTGCTTACGGCGTGCCGCAGAATGTAATGCACGCAGGATATGATAAGGATGCGGGGCTCAGACTCAATTACTGGGGATATACGGAGGATTGTGCATATTTTGCACCTAAGGCGTCATATGCGGACGAGCCGTCAGAATGTGTGGCGTCATTTAAGAACATGGTAAAGACGCTTCATAATGCCGGAATCATGGTATTTATGGACATGCACTTTGGGTGCGGGATGCCGTATTATATGATAAGTGATTGTCTTAGGAGCTGGGCGTATAATTATCACATAGACGGGTTCAGGATCAATGACATCATCGTTCCGCAGAAGCTTATCACGCTTGACTATACGTTACGGTCAGTCAGATTTATCACTAATTACTGGGACAGAAGGGATGCCTACGGCAATCTTGCAGACTTTAATGACGGAAGCCTTATCAATATAAGAAGGTTCATACTCGGTGAAGAAGGACAGGCAGAGGAATATGTGAGGCGTTTTATATCCGGTGGCGACGGCATAAGTGATATAAGATATGTGGCGGATATCAACGGATTTACCCTTATGGATACCGTATCGTACGACAGAAAGCACAATGAGGATAACGGCGAGAACGGCCTTGACGGTACCGACTATAACTATAGTTCGGGTTATGGAGAAGAGGGACCGACAAGAAAGAAGAGGATATATGAGATAAGGAAAGCTCAGATTAAGAACGCACTCCTGCTTTTATTTATGACGCAGGGAGTGCCTATGCTTCTTTCGGGTGATGAATTCGGCAATTCGCAAAAAGGCAATAATAACGCATACTGTCAGGACAATAAGATATCGTGGCTTGATTGGAAAAGGATTGATGTGAACGGATGGCTTGTAAGTTTTGTAAAGGAACTTGCCGCATTCAGACAAAAATATCACGTGGCCGATAAGAGCGCGGAGGTTACATTTCACGGGGTTCTCCCGTGGATAGCGGATCACTCTCCGGGGTGCCGTACGGCGGGGATAATGCTAAGACCCCAGGGAATATACATTGCGATTAACATGGACAGGTACGATACGCAGTTTAGGCTCCCAGCGCCCGATAAGAACATGAGATGGCAGGAAAAACTGTATTCAAGGAGTATTGAGGGGGTTCGGATTGAAAATGACCAGTACATATGCAATGTTCCGGCACAGACTGTGGTAGTTTTTGTAAGCGAATAAATATGATTATTAGCACTCGACTCGGTTGAGTGCTAAATTTTTCTTGACAACGTCCAAACGAGGCGTTATCATGTTCTATAAATTATAAAGTGTATAGGAGATGTTATAAATGAAAGAAGAACAGGGCAATCTTTCAATTGATTCGGAAAATATTTTTCCGATAATCAAAAAGTGGCTTTATTCGGACCATGACATATTTGTCAGGGAGCTTGTATCTAACGGATGTGACGCGATAACCAAACGTAAAAAGCTTGATGTAATCGGCGAGGCGTCACTGCCTGATGGCTATAAGGCTAAGATTACGGTTACCGTAAGTCCTGAGGATAAGACTATTGTATTTGAGGATAACGGTATCGGTATGACCGAGGACGAGGTTAAGGAGTATATTAACAGGATAGCATTTTCCGGAGCTGCAGATTTTCTTGAGAAATATAAGGATAAGGCAAGCGAGGAGCAGATTATAGGACATTTTGGACTTGGATTCTATTCGGCGTTTATGGTAGCGGACAGAGTAAGCATCGACTCACTGTCATACCGGGAGGGTGCGCAGCCTGTATACTGGGAATCCGACGGCGGAATGGATTATTATATGAAGGACGGCATGCGAGATGACGTCGGTACCACCATAACGCTTTATCTCAATGAGGATGCGGTATCATTTGCCAATGAGTACAAGGTTCGTGAGGTTATCGAAAAGTACTGCTCATTCATGCCGGTTGAGATATTCCTTGAGAAGAAGGGAGCAGAGCAGGAATACGAGACCATTGATGCTGACGATATCAGAGAAGATGATGTAGTAGTTGAGAGGATAGTTGAGGAAGCAAAGACTGAGGAGAGGGAGAATGAGGACGGTACCAGGGAAACCGTAGAAGTATCCCCGCGTAAGGAAAAGGCTAAGATTAATAAGAGACCGGTATCTCTTAGCGATACAAATCCGCTTTGGGCAAAGCATCCAAATGATGTAACGGATGATGAGTACAGGGAGTTCTACCGTAAGGTATTCAGGGATTATAAGGAGCCGCTTTTCTGGATACACCTTAATATGGACTATCCGTTCAATCTTAAGGGAATACTTTATTTCCCAAAAGTCAATACCGAGTATGATAACCTTGAGGGTGTGATAAAGCTTTATAACAATCAGGTGTTTATCGCCGATAATATAAAAGAGGTTATTCCTGAGTTCCTTATGCTCCTTAAGGGTGTTATAGATTGTCCGGACCTTCCGCTCAACGTATCCAGAAGCGCCCTTCAGAACGATGGATTCGTGAATAAGATATCCGATTACATCACTAAGAAGGTCGCTGATAAGCTTTCCGGAATGTATAAGGTGGACAGGGAAAATTATGAGAAATTCTGGAACGACATAAGTCCGTTTATCAAATACGGATGTCTTAAAGATGAGAAATTCAACGAAAAAATGAAGGATTATGTTATCTTTAAGAATCTTGATGATAAATATATCACACTGCCTGAATATATCGAGAATATGTATCCGTCAGAAGAGACTGCGGAGTCTGCGGACGATGAAAATAAAGATGATGAGAAGCCGAAGAAAAAGGTGTATTATGTGACCGATATGGTTATGCAGGGACAGTACGTCAATATGTTCCGTGAGCAGAATCTTGATGCGCTCGTAATCGCACATAATATTGACCAGCCTTTCATCCAGCAGCTGGAGTATCAGAATGAGGACATAGCCTTCCAGAGAATTGACGCCGGTCTTACGGATGATTTTGAGGAGAAAGCGGAAGGAGAAGAGTGGGAGAAGACTGCGACTGACCTTACGGATATATTCAGAAAGGCGCTTGGCGACGATAAGCTTGTTGTGGAAGTTAAGAAGCTTAAGAATGAAAAGGTTGCCTCCATGGTTACACTGTCCGAGGAGACGCGCCGTATGCAGGACATGATGAAGATGTACGCTTCAGGCGGCATGGCTATGGGCATGGATATGTTCGGCGGCGGAGAGACGCTTGTTCTTAATGCCAATAATGAGCTTGTAAAATACATCCTTAATAACCGCGAGGGGGAACATACGGATATGTTCTGTAAGCAGTTATATGATCTTGCGATGCTTAGCCACAAGCCACTTTCACCTGAAGCAATGTCAGACTTTGTATTAAGAAGCAATGAGATAATGATGCTGCTTACAAAGTAATCTACAGCTGGGGAAGATTAAGATAATTTAACAGTCCGACATATATACCGTATGCAAACTGGTACTGGTCATAGGCAAGTTTCGCCGAATCGCTGTAATTGCTTATATATGCAAGCTCCACAAGCACCGAGGGCATTGTGGTATATCTCAGGACATATAAGGACGGACGGACAAAGACTCCATTATTCTTTGTTCCTGTCCGTCTTACTATTTCATTTACTATCGCATCCCCAAGATAATAAGCAGGTGAATAGGAAGCATACACATATGCCTCGGTTCCGTTTATCGCCGGATTGACATTGGCGTTACAGTGTATACTTATAAAATAGTCTGCGGGCCAGCTGTTTGCGTCCTCGACCCTTATTCTGAGGCTTGATGAATTATTAAAGCCTATGTCGTTGTCTATGGAAGCCCGGGAGGTCCTTGCCACGAATCTGTAGTCGGAGCCTAGAATATCCGAAAGATACGCTCCGACCATGTATGTTATATCCTGTTCATACAGACCAAATCCCTCAGCTCCCGCATTGACGGTAGGGCCGTGCCCCTGATCTATATATATTTTTATCGCCATTGGTTGTCACCACATAATTTTTTTGTTATATATAATATATACAGAAAACGTGTAACCGTGATTATAAACAGCAGGAGGTTTGTGTACATGATGGGATTGGTACTTATAATGATTGGGTTGTTTTTGAGCGCACTTGACATAAGAGTGATAGATGCAGTGCAGTATCCGGAATATGAGATGGTATATGATGACCTTGGACTTGGAGAGGTTATTCAGAGATACGTTGTGGAGAATATGCTTGGGAGCACATTAAGGATAGATATTGCTTCGGATATACTTGCGTATATATTAATCGCAGTAGGAACCGGAATGCTTGCAAGGTACAGCCTTAGATTTCTGAAAGTATATATACCGCTTATCGTAACCGTGTGCCTGTATGTATTCGTAATGATTACGCCATTTTTATACACGGGAAAGAACCTTGTCGTATATGCACTTGCAGCATCATTTATCCAGCTTCTTTTTGAGCTTCTTATGGAACACAGGCTGGTATATACCATTGCAAGAGTTACGAAAAAGCTTCCGAATGAAAGGGATACGGTGCTTATGAAATTCGGATGGGTCGGTTCCGCACTATGCCGGGCGTTTCTGTACTTCATAGTACTTGTAGGCCTGTATTCGTGGATAATCATTATATATCAGGTTGTGCAGGTAGGATTTATCATATTCTGCATTAACAGAATGTACAGGTGCAGGCATTATCTCTCACAGGAGGAGTAGGTATTTAGGAGTATTTCTTAAGCAATTCCTCAGTGGACGCCTTTACCTTACGCATGTATTCATAGTAATCGTCAAGGAGTGGGCGTATTCCTTCGATATCGTTATCCCTGCCCATGTTCTCAAGCTTAAGTGAATAAGCGGCAAGGTCGTTTGCGGAAACCGTTGCGGCAAGTCCCTTAAGACCGTGTACCTCTATCGTGAAGGTTTTCATATCGTCAGGAAACGCTTTGCTTATGGCGTCGAGTTTGTCGGTGATGGTGTTGGAAAAGTTTCTGAGAGTCTTTAGGTATATTGGCATGGAACCGATGCGCAAAAGACCTTCCTTAAAGTCGATATCTTCACCGGCAGCACATTCATCCTCATAATCATCAGTATCAACGGCGCGGTATTCCACAGCCTGACCGTGTACATCGGGCTTTAGCCACTTGGTGAGCTTGCTGTGTAGATTGCGCATCTCAAGCGGTTTCGGTATAAAATCCTGAAATCCCATATTGAGAAACATTTCCTTGGCGCCCTGCGATGCATTGGCGGTAAGAGCTATGACAGGGAGGGATTTGTGGGAATCGCCCTTAAGCTTTCTTATGGCGTGAAGAGTCTCCTCGCCGTCCATTCCCGGCATCATATGGTCCATGAATATAAGGTCATAGTTGTTAGCCTTTATCATATCGATTGCCTTATATCCGGATTCTGCACAATCTATCTTCATCTGATAAGGCTTCATTATCCCGGTTGCGACCTGAAGATTCATATCATTATCATCCACGATGAGAATCCGTTTGTCAGGCATTGGATGTATGAGGAAGGACTGATGTACATTGTGAGATTTTGCACCCTTTAGGTCTTTGTGCAGATAAGAATTCATCTGTATAGGAAAGAGCGGTACAAAGAGAGTATCGTCGTCATTTACGGTTCCCTCATGGTCATATACAAGCGATATCAGATGCGACCTGTCATACACACCATCTTCTGCAAGCATCCCGATCGTGTCAGAATCCGCTATTATGAAATCATAATCAGATTCGGACAAGAGCTCGCTGAATTCGTAATTATCCGATGCGATAGAGTAGTTTGCGTACGAATCTTCAAGGCATCCCGCATAATAATCCCTAAGGAGGGCGGAAGGCTCAAGTATAAGTACATTATCGAATTTGCCGCCGGTATTATCGGCTTTTGGCACCAATGGTTCAGTTTTGGCAACACGCTGCATTATATTTACGGTGAATTCCGAACCGGATCCATATACGGACTGCACCTTGATGTCTCCGTGCATAAGCTCGGCAAATTGCTTGGCGATAGCCATGCCAAGCCCGGTACCCTCGATTTTTTTGTTGCGGCTGGAATCAAATCGCGAGAAGTTGTCAAAGAGATGCTCAAGGTTATTCTTTGATATACCTATACCGGTATCACGTACCTTTACGATAAGCATAAGGGACGCCTGATCTATGAAATCACAGTCTATAGTAACCATTATATGGCCTTTTTCAGTATATTTTACCGCATTGGTCACGATATTGCTTAGAAGCTGGCGCACGCGCTGCATATCGCCTATCATATATCTCGGAACATATGAGGCTATATTTACGAGAAAATGAACAGGCTTGCGACCGAGACGGACCGAAGCCATGGTGGTAAGGTCGTATACTATCGATTCGAAGTCATATTCCTCGTCTATAAGCTCAAATTTGCCCGAATCTATCTTAGTGACGTCGAGAATGTCATTGATCATCGCCAAAAGGTTATTGCCCGCCTCGGATATATACGAGACCTCCTTTAACTGACCACTTTTAAGCTCGGACCTGGCAAGTATATCGCTTACCCCTATTATCGTATTGAGCGGGGTCTTAAGCTCGTGACTCAGATTGGCAAGCATCATGGAACGGCTTTCCGCCACACGCTTGCTTCCGTTATCCCTTAC
>CASFAQ010000027.1 GCA_949292725.1 uncultured Eubacteriales bacterium
AGGGCATAATAAATCAGTTACGGTGGTCGATATACATGATAAGGGCAATGTTATCATGCGTACGGTACCACTTGTGCCCCTTAATGATATGAGAACGATAAAGGGAAAATATATGGATATAATGTCCAGAAGCTTTTATGAGAATATTGATACCGGGGATTATGTGCGTATAATACTTACTGATGAGGAGGATATTTTGGATGCGGCGGCGCGACTCAGAACAGTCTATAAGAATCTTATGATTATGGAATATGATAATATAAGAACGAGAAGCAGTAAGTATATTACAGATGATAATACGAATGATGGGGCCTCGCCTATGGAGCTTTTTGCGGGACTGTACAAATACCAGAACAATAAAGATATGACCGATGCCCAAAAGGAATATCTGGGAGGTCTAATAAACAGGATATGGGAGGGAGAGTCATGAGACCGGTAAAGCTTACAATGTCTGCATTTGGACCATATCAGAAAGAAACTGTAGTGGATTTTGACAGGCTTGGAAAATTCGGTCTGTATCTTATAACCGGCGATACGGGCGCAGGGAAGACAACTATATTTGATGCGATAAAATATGCGATATACGGAGCGGCAAGCGGAGGGGCCCGCGAACCCGGAATGCTTCGTTCAAAATATGCGGATGAAAGCACTCCGACAGAGGTTGTTCTGGAATTTGAATGTGACGAAGAGATATATACCATCAGACGGAGCCCGTCATACATCAGAAAAAAGGAGCGGGGAGAGGGATATACACGAAAAAATGCAGAGGCAGTTCTGTTTATGCCGGATGGACGTATAGTAAGCGGAAATCTTAATGTGGATGATGAGATATATCAGATAATGGGGATAGATAAGGATCAGTTTTCACAGATATCCATGATAGCACAGGGGGATTTTCTGAAGCTTTTGCTGTCGCCGACGAGTGAGAGAAGAAAAATATTTCAAAAAATATTTGGCACCGAAAAGTATAAGATGCTTCAGGATGAACTTTTTAATGATGCAAAAATGCTTAATATGCAGTATGAAGATACGCTTAAAGCGTATAAACAGTACGTGGATGGTCTTATATATGATGATAAATGTGTGTTATCGGAAGAGATAAAAAAGGTGCAGGATGCAGGGATTCCTACGGATGAAATTTTGGAGCTGATTGGCAAAATAATACAAATGGATGAGGAATTGTATGAAGGTAACGAGAAACTCCTTAATGATATACAAAAAGAACTAAGCGAAACTGATAAAAAAGCGGCCAGAGCATTATCCGAGCTGGATGCAAAACGTAACAGATATCTTGAGATAGTAAAAAGGGAGCAGGAGTATACTAAGAAGAAGGAAGGCGCAGATGTACTTGACGGGCAGATAAAAGAGGGAGAAAGTACACTTTCAGGAGAGAAAGATGCAATATGCAGGTTTGAAGAGGAAAAAGAAGCCTTATCTGATGCAAGAATGCGGATAATTCACCTGATGAATGAATGTGAAGACAAAAAAAGATGGGCAGATTATATAAAGGAACTTGAGGGAGCTTTTCTGGAATATGAAAAAATGTGTGAGCGGTATGACGGACAGAAGATCATATATCAGGATGCGCTTGATAGGAAAGCGTATTATGCATCGGTGTATGCCGAAAAAAACAGGAAATTTTTAAGTGGACAGGCAGCTGTGCTTGCGGCAAAACTAAAGGACGGCGAGGAGTGCCCGGTATGCGGTTCTGTTACACATCCAAAGCCGGCAACGGATAATAAGGATACGCCCGATGAGAATGAGTTAAAGAAATGTAAGATTGCATGTGACGTGGCGGATAAGACAGAGGCAGATGAGCACAATAAGCTTGGCGAGATGGCCGGAAGGGTTAATATCCTTAAAGAGGATGTATATAAGAGGCTTAAGAAAGTCACGGACATT
The DNA here is from genome assembly GCA_949292725.1 of uncultured Eubacteriales bacterium. GTDB lineage: Bacteria > Bacillota > Clostridia > Lachnospirales > Lachnospiraceae > V9D3004. The sequence goes on from CASFAQ010000027.1 coordinate 1,903, forward strand.
AAAGACCCTGATATGGTAAAAAGATTTCTTAGTGATGAAAAAAATAAAATAATAAACGAGATAAGATCGATTGACGGGCGAATTACAGAGGAAGAGAAACGGGATAAAAGATACAATGAGATTGGAATCATCATTGAAAAAAAGACGGGCGAAATAAGAAAGCTTGACGAAAGTAACAGAAAAAACCGTGAAGCGCTTGCCTCGGTGCAGGCAGAACTTAAAATACTCAGGGAAGAGACAGATAATCTGAAAAAATCTTCTGACTATAGTAATATATCCGATGTGGATAATGAAGAGAAGCATATCAGAAAGAAGTATGATACATTAAGAAGCGGTCTTATGGACAGGCACAGAGAGGTAAGCGGCACAGAGAAGAACATACATATGAGACTGGAGACCAACAGAAGGATTCTTGGCAATGTAGGCAAATGCCTTTTACAGCTTTCAAGAACAGAGGATAGAATAAAAATAGTAAACCCTCTTTTCCATACTGCAGGAGGCAATATATCCGGGAAAGAGAAAATGTCGCTTGAGACATATGTTCAGATGGCGTTCTTTGACAGAATAATCGGTAAGGCCAATATACGTTTTATGGAGATGACCGGTGGGCAGTATGAAATGATAAGAAAGCAGTCCGTGGATGACCATAGAGGAGAGAGAGGTCTTGATCTGGATATTATTGACCATTACAATGCCTCAGTGCGTGATGTAAGGTCGCTGTCGGGCGGAGAATCATTCATGGCGTCGCTTGCGCTTGCCCTGGGATTGTCAGACGAGGTGCAGTCCGTCACCGGGGGAGTACGCATAGATTCGATGTTCATAGACGAGGGATTTGGTTCGCTCGATGAAGAGTCTCTTGAACATGCGATAAAGGTACTTTCAAAGCTTTCAGGAAGAAGTTGCCTTATAGGTATAATATCGCATGTTGCTGAACTTAAGAGCAGGATTGACAGACAGATAACCGTTACAAAGGACCGAAACGGCGGAAGCAGACTTGAGATAATAGTATAAAACCCTTTACAAAACGGAGCATTGGTGTTAGTATACTGATATCCTACAAAAATGATAGGAATTTGGGTGTGTGTTATGAAAATATCTACAAAAGGACGATACGCATTAAAGGTAATGATAGACCTTGCCCAGCATGATGACGGCGAATTCATCGCTTTAAAGGAGATTGCCGCAAGACAAGATATTTCAATCAAATATCTTGAGACGATTATAAGCCTGCTTAATAAGGCCGGTTTCGTTGAAAGCCTCAGAGGAAAGAGCGGCGGTTACAGACTTACGCGGAGCCCTGATGAATATACGGCAGGTTCGATACTTAAGATATCAGAGGGAAGTCTTGCTCCGGTAAGTTGTCTTTATGATGACGCAGAGAAATGTGAAAAGGCAGGAGGATGTGTTTCCCTGCCTTTATGGCGCAAGCTTGATAAGGTGGTTGACGATTATCTTGAGAGCGTGACGTTAAAAGAACTTATTGATATGCATGATGAGCAGGTATAAGGAGATTGAGATGAAAGTATATGCAGATAATGCCGCAACGACAAAGATGAGTAAGGCGGCAATGGATGTTATGACAGAATATATGGATCTATACTATGGTAATCCATCCAGCCTGTATACAACAGGGCAGATTGCCGCAACCAAACTTATGGAAGCAAGAGAGACCATGGCAGGTCTGATTGGTGCAAAGACAAATGAGATATATTTCACATCCGGAGGAAGCGAGGCGGACAATCAGGCTATAATGTCCGCAGCAGAATATGGTAAAATAAAAGGAAGGAAGCATATAATAACCTCGGCATTTGAGCATCATGCGGTCCTTCATACATTAAAGAAGCTGGAAAGGGAAGGTTTTGAAGTAACATACCTTGATGTTCATGAGAACGGCATCGTAGATGCAAAGGATGTTGATGAGGCGATTAGGGAAGATACAATTCTTGTTACCATAATGTATGCTAATAATGAGATTGGAACGATACAGCCGATCAGGGAGATTGGCAGGATATGTAAAAACCGCGGAGTTTGGTTTCATACAGATGCCGTTCAGGCGGTCGGACATATTGCGATTGATGTAAATAAGGATAATATCGATATGCTTTCGATATCCGCACATAAGTTTCGCGGACCTAAAGGGTGTGGGGCGTTGTATGCAAGGACGGGCATACCGCTTACCAACCTCATAGAGGGAGGAGCGCAGGAGAGAGGAAAGAGAGCCGGAACTGAGAATCTGCCGGCGGTAGCCTCCATGGCAAGGGCTCTCCTTGATTCCTGTAATGAGCTTGAAGAATCAAACCTAAAGGTTTCTGCCTTAAGAGACAGGCTTATAGAAGGAATCAGTAAGATACCTCATTCAAGACTAAACGGAGACAGGGAAAAAAGACTTAGCGGCACCGTTAACTTCTGCTTTGAAGGAATAGAAGGAGAGTCACTGCTTCTTATGCTGGATGCTAAGGGAATATCAGCGTCATCAGGCTCCGCCTGCACGTCGGGTTCGCTTGAGCCGAGCCACGTGCTGTTATCAATAGGACTTCCGCACGAGGTTGCGCACGGCTCTTTAAGACTTTCGATAAATGACGAGAATACTCAGGAAGAAATTGATTATATCATACAGTCGGTTGGCGAGGTTGTGGAATATCTAAGGAATATGTCGCCCGTATGGGATGATCTGATAAATGGAAAGAAAGAATTTTATTTTGCGTAAAGAAAAGGAGAATAACAATGCTGTACAGTGAAAAAGTAATGGATCATTTTCAGAATCCGAGGAATGTGGGAAAGATTGAAGATGCTGACGGTATCGGCGAGGTAGGCAATGCAAAATGCGGAGATATAATGAAGATATACATTAAGGTGGATAACGATATTATCACGGATGTTAAATTCAATACATTCGGTTGCGGCTCTGCTATTGCATCAAGCTCAATGGCCACGGAGATGATTAAGGGTAAGCCGGTTGCTGAGGCGCTTGAACTTACCAATAAGGCGGTGGTGGAGGCCCTTGACGGACTTCCTGCCCAAAAGGTCCACTGCTCGGTTCTTGCAGAGGAAGCGATTAAGGCGGCGATAGAGGATTATTATAGCAAACATGGAAAATAAAGTGTTGATTGCAATGAGCGGCGGGGTTGACAGTTCTGTTGCCGCCGCTCTTCTTAAATTAAAGGGATATGAGTGTGCGGGCGCAATGATGAAGCTGTATGCAGAGGAGAATATGATATCTGATGCGGAAAATATTGCAGCGTCGCTTGATATCCCATTTTATATGTTTGATTTGAGAGCGGATTTTGACAGGTGGGTAATTGAGAGATTTGTACATGAATACGAATGTGGACGGACTCCGAATCCATGCATTGTCTGCAACCGTTATATGAAGTTTGGAAAGTTTTACGAGAAAGCCGCCGGTATGGGTTATAATTATATCGCCACGGGTCATTACGCAAGGATTGAATATGACGATGGTACCGGACGTTACCTGTTAAAAAAAGGTTCTGACGCCACGAAAGACCAAAGTTATGTGCTATATTCGCTTACACAGGAGCAGCTTTCACACACATTATTTCCACTGGGAGGGTATACCAAAGCGCGGATACGCGATATCGCAGAAGAGCGGGGTCTTCTTAATGCGGATAAACGTGACAGTCAGGATATATGCTTTGTTCCCGACGGAGACTATGCTTCTTTTATAAGGAATTATACGAAAAAGGAGTATGCGGAAGGAAATTTTGTTACAAAAGATGGGGAAACGCTTGGAAGGCATAAGGGCATCGTAGGCTATACGATAGGACAGAGAAGGGGGCTTGGACTCTCGCTTAAGGAACCTGCATATGTATGCGAAAAAAGACCTGATACGAACGAAATAGTCATCGGAAGAGGCGACGATCTATTTAGCAGTCGTCTTATTGCAGATGATTTTAACTGGATATACTGTGATCTTCCCGAGGGAGATATCAGGGTTACCGCAAAAACCAGATACAGCCATAAAGAGCAGCACGCCGTTGCAAGGGCGTTGACGCCGCGAAAGGCTGAGGTTGTATTTGATGAGCCCGTGCGCGCGATAACCATGGGGCAGTCCGTGGTCTTATATGATGGCGACACTGTCCTGGGCGGCGGAAGAATCATCAGTACGCATTAAAATATGTCTTATGCGGTTTAAGTTTTATACCCTTTGCTTCCATCATTTCGGACACTGTTACAAGCTGGTAATTCTGCTTAAGAAGCTCCGGAACGATAACACTTACGGCATCCGCTGTTTCTTCATAAAGGTCGTGCATCAGGATGATATCACCGTCTTTTACATTATTCATTATGCATTTGACGGTTTTCTTTTTGTTTCTGGTCTTCCAGTCCTGTGAATCGATGGACCATAATATTACAGGGTAATTAACCGCATTAAGAACCCTTTTCCCGGTTGCGCCGTAAGGCGTTCTTACGATGGAGGCTTTTTTTCCGGTAAGCTTTTTAAGTATGGCATTAGTCTTTTTGAATTCTTTTTTGATGCCGGATTTTTTCATATGGTCAAGTCTTGCATGATCGTACGAATGACTTCCTATCTCGCATCCCATAAGAGATGCTCTTTTTACGGATGTAGAGTTCGCTCTTAAGCGGCTGCCTACGACAAAAAATGTGGCGCGGCAGTTATATTGTTCAAGCACGTCAAGAATCCTGCCTGTTGTTGAATTATTTGGGCCGTCGTCAAATGTAAGCGCAACCATGGGTGCATCAAGATTAAGCGCGCCGGGACTTGATACGTATATGTCGTGAGAAGATGTGTCAGAGTCTGCAAGAACGCTGTTTGCCGCGCCTGTGGTGGCATTATTTATCTGTTCCTTAATATCCGTAAGCGTTGATTCTGAACCGACGTCCACGGAATCGCTCAAAAATGAATCGTACTTTAACTTTCTGATAAGTAAGAACATTAATAAGAGCGCTAATATTACAAATAACACTTTTATAATGATATCTGAATTAAGCTTTTGTGCTGTTTTTCTGTTCGTATACATAATGGCATATCTCCGTTTTGATAATTATAATTTTATTCTAAATTATACGATACAGCTTCCCAAAAAATTATGTGTTATTAATATTTTACATTTGTATTAATTATTATTAAATATTGCAATGCCCGTACTATATGTGATATAATTTAAATTCAGTATTGCACTTAGTTTTATAAAGGAGACAGAACAATGAAGAACATTAAAAAGGGGTTACTGCATCTGGCGATCATATTAGCAGTAATGGCGTTTTTTGCCGTAACCGTAATGGTGGGCCTGGGCAGGCATCATAAGGGAAGTATTAGGAATATACTTCTTGGACTTGACCTTGCCGGTGGAGTAAGTATTACTTATGAAACAGTGGAGGATTGTAACTCAGAAGAGATGAGTGACACGGTATATAAGCTTCAGAAGAGAGCTGAGAGCTATAATACTGAATCCCAGGTTTATCAGGAGGGAACTAACAGAATCAATGTTGATATTCCTGATGCAGAGAATCCAAGAGAAACTCTTGAGAAGATGGGTTCCGCAGGAGCATTATATTTTATCTCAAATGATGTGTATAATGAAGCAAAGACTGCTTATCCGACAACCCTTAATGAAAAAGGACAGGAGGTATTTCCTGAGGGAGTACAGTTTAGCGAAGTAGTCTGCGAGGGCTCGGATATCGCCGATGCAAGCGCAGAAACGGTGCAGGATCAGACCACAGGTGTTGCACAGAATGTGGTTGCGGTTGAATTTACGCCATCCGGAACCAATAAGTTTGCCGATGCATCAACATACGCCTATAATAATGATAATGAGCCTATACACATTATCTACGATAATATCGTTATATCATCTCCGTCAGTAGAGAATCCTATTACTGATGGCAAATGCCAGATAAGCGGTGGATTCCAGGAGTATGCAGAGGCAGACGATCTGGCAACCACGATTCGTATCGGTGCTCTTCCTATAGAGCTTAAGGTATTAAGATTCAATGTTGTGGGAGCTCGTCTTGGAGCAGAGGCTATACAGACAAGTCTTCTCGCCGCAGTTATCGGTCTTATCATACTTATCGCATTTATGATAGTATTGTACAGGATTCCGGGTGTTGCCGCTTCTCTTGCCTTAATCTTTTATATTGCAGCCAATATGATAGCCATCAATGCGATGGATGTAACGCTTACGCTGCCCGGTATCGCCGGTGTAATTCTCTCGATAGGTATGGCGGTCGACGCTAACGTCATCATATTTACCCGAATCAAAGAAGAAATTGCTACCGGCAAGACCGTTAAGTCTTCTATAAAGATTGGTTTTGAAAAGGCAAGATCAGCCATTGTAGACGGTAATATCACGACGCTTATTGCAGCGGCAGTGCTGTGGGTTCTGGGCTCGGGTACCGTTAAGGGATTTGCACAGACTCTTGCAATCGGTATCGTTATATCGATGTTTACCTCATTATTTATCACCAAGATCATACTTATGGCATTCTATAATCTTGGATGCAGTGACATTAAATTTTACGGACAACAGAAGGAAGCTAAGAAGATTGGATTCATCAGGCACACATATAAGTATTTTGCCATATCCGGTGCAATGGTTGTTGTATGTATAGTTGCGCTTCTTGTAAATAAGGCGACTATGGGAACATCGCTTAATTACGGACTTGACTTTGTCGGTGGTACATCAACACAGATAAATCTTGATGAGTCGATAACTATTGATCAGTCGGTAAAGAATGATATAGAATCTATCTTCAGATCAAGCACAAAGACCACTGAGGTTGAGCTTTCTGATGTGGAGGGCGAGAATGCAATCCTTGTTAAGACAATGGAACTTTCCGTTGAGGAGAGTGACGCACTTACAGAGGCTCTTATAACAAGCGATTATAATATACAGGAGGGCAATATCCAGACCGAGACTATCAGTGCTACGGTAAGTGGTGAGATGAAGAAGGATGCCGTTGTTGCCGTATTAGTTGCTTCTATAGCTATGCTTCTTTATATCTGGATACGATTCAAGGATGTTCGTTTTGGTGCAAGCTCGGTTCTTTGCGTGCTTCATGACGTAATAGCCGTACTTATGGTATATGCTGTATTTAAGAACTGGATCTCGGTAGGCAATACGTTCATAGCATGTATGCTTACGATAGTTGGATATTCTATCAATAATACCATAGTTGTATTTGACCGTGTCCGTGAGAATGCGGTATCAAGGCCTGGAAATGACAAGCTCATGGAGGTTGTGGATTCGAGTATTAACCAGACGTTAAGCAGATGTATCAATACTTCCGTTACAACATGTATTATGGTTGTTATGCTTGTAATCCTTGGTGTGGATTCGGTAAGGCAGTTTGCAATACCGCTTCTTGCAGGTATAGTATTTGGATGTTATTCATCAGTATGTATAGCAGGAACGCTGTATTATAAGCTGAAAAAGGCGTCTAAAAAATAGATGTTTTCTGAATCATATAATTATAAAATATAATCAGACGATATGCTGCAGGAACTCCTGCAGCATATTTTGTGCCCTATGCGCGCTCGTCGCTACGCAAAGGGTGTACCCGCCCCCCCCATGCGCGCTTCAGTTCCGCCCCTTGCGGGGCTAAGACTGCTTATGTGGGTGGGGTAACTGCTTCACAGTCTTGTTTCATACTTGGCAACAGGTGCTTTTGTGCAAGCACAATGCGTCTGTTGTCAAGTATGAAACGGCTGTGAATAGTAACCGTGAAGTAAAATAAAAAATTTAAAATTCTTGCTTGACAAATTATAAGACTGGTGATATCTTATCTATAAACCATTAGCACTCTGCCAAGGTGAGTGCTAACAACAAAGGACGTGATGATAGTGGAAATGGATGAGAGGAAACTTAAGATTCTTCAGGCTATTATCCGTAATTACATGGCAACCGGCGAACCGGTCGGTTCAAGAACTATATCTAAGTATACTGATTTGAATCTGAGCTCTGCCACCATACGTAATGAGATGTCGGACCTTGAGGATATGGGTTATATAATGCAGCCGCATACATCAGCGGGGCGCATACCTTCCGATAAGGGCTACAGACTGTATGTGGATACGATGATGGAGCAGAAGGACAGAGAAGTTGAAGATATGAAGATGCTTCTTGTGGATAAGGCTGATAGGCTTGAGACAGTATTAAAGCAGGTTGCCAGACTGCTAGCGGAGAATACGAATTATACTACTCTGGTTTCGAAGCCGTTATATGTTCATAAGAAGGTTAAATTCATACAGCTTACCATGGTGTCTGAACTGCAGATGCTTGTGGTAGTGGTTATCGATGGCAATATAGTTAAGAACAAGTTCATTAACATGAATCAGGAACTTGAAGAGGATGCACTGCCGCAGCTTAATTTTCTTCTGAATACAGCGCTTAACGGTCTTGATCTGACAGAGATAAATATGGCTATGATATGTAAGATCAAGGAACAGGCAGGACCGTATTCCGAACTGGTAGGGCTGATACTTGATTCCATTGCGGAGGCGGTGAGCGAGGAGGACGACTACGGTGTGTATACCTCCGGAGCGACTAATATACTTAAGTATCCTGAGCTAAGCGATAAGGAAAGGGCTACAAGACTTATATCGACGCTTGAAGAGAAGTCGGATATAAGCAATTGGATGAATTCGGATAACAGTGAGCATGGAATAAGGGTATATATCGGAGAGGAGTCTCCGGTAGAGGCGATGAAGGATTGTTCAGTTGTTACGGCAACATATAAGATAGATGAAGGTGTGTATGGCAAAATCGGTATAGTTGGTCCGAAGCGCATGAACTATGAAAAGGTTGTCGATACCCTTGAGAATACCATGAAGCAGCTGGACGATATATTTAAGAATAATTAACATATGCATGAACAGGAGGTGTGCTGATGAATAATAATAAAGATGACAGCAAGGATATAGAAGAGATAGAAGAAGAGGTTGATAAGGAAGAAACCTCCGAGGAAAGTGTGGATGGTGCTGATGTAGAAGAAAATACGGATACTAAGGGAAAGCGATTTTCCAAGAAGGAAAAAAAGGAAAAGAAGGATAAAAAAGACGTTAAGATTGACGAACTTAACGACCGGCTTGTAAGACTTATGGCTGAGTATGATAATTACAGGAAACGGACCGACAGGGAAAAGTCCTCAATGTATGAGATGGGAGTAAAGTCAGTGGTTGAGAAAATACTTCCGGTAATTGACAATTTTGAGCGAGGATTTGACTGTGTTGGTGAAGAAGAAAAGGATAATCCTTTTATCCAGGGTATGCAGAAAATATATGAACAGTTTATCGGTACTCTGGACGAGATGGGAATCACCGCTATAGAGGCTGTTGGTAAAGAGTTTGACCCTAATATACACAATGCGGTAATGCATATTGATGATGAATCGCTTGAAGCCAATATTGTAGTGGAGGAATTCCAAAAAGGTTATATGTATCGTGACACTGTAGTCAGATACAGTATGGTAAAAGTAGCTAATTAATAATATATAGAAAGGAATGACAATTATGGGAAAAATAATTGGTATCGATTTAGGAACAACTAATTCATGTGTTGCAGTAATGGAAGGTGGAAAGCCTGTAGTTATAACCAATACAGAGGGTGCAAGAACAACTCCTTCCGTAGTGGCATTTTCAAAGACCGGCGAGAGACTTGTAGGTGAGTCTGCTAAGCGTCAGGCAGTTACCAATGCAGACAAGACCATTTCTTCCATTAAGAGAAGAATGGGTACGGATTACAGAGTTACAATAGATGATAAGAAGTATTCGCCTGAAGAGATATCTGCATTTATACTTCAGAAACTTAAGGCTGATGCAGAAGCATATCTTGGAGAGAAAGTTACTGAGGCTGTTATTACGGTGCCGGCATATTTTAACGATTCACAGAGGCAGGCTACAAAGAATGCAGGTAAGATTGCAGGACTTGAGGTTAAGAGAATTATCAATGAGCCTACTGCAGCAGCCCTTGCATATGGACTTGACAATGAAAAAGAGCAGAAGATCATGGTATATGACCTTGGCGGAGGTACATTCGACGTATCCATTATTGAAATCGGCGAGGGCGTTATAGAAGTTCTTGCAACCAATGGTGACAATCACCTTGGTGGAGATGATTTTGACGATAAGATCACAAGATATATGATCGATGAGTTTAAAAAGACGGAGGGTGTGGATCTGTCGACGGATAAGATGGCACTTCAGAGACTTAAAGAGGCTGCAGAGAAGGCTAAGAAGGAGCTTTCATCAGCTACAACTTCCAATATAAGTCTTCCGTTCATTACTGCGACTGCAGAGGGACCTAAGCATTTTGATATGAACCTTACAAGAGCTAAGTTTGATGAGCTTACTCATGATCTGGTTGAAAGAACTGCAGAACCTGTACGTAAGGCTCTGGCAGATGCTGGACTTACAGCTTCAGAGCTTGGAAAAGTGCTTTTGGTTGGTGGTTCAACAAGAATTCCTGCAGTTCAGGAAAAGGTAAAACAGCTTACGAATCAGGAACCTAGCAAGACCTTAAACCCTGATGAGTGTGTTGCTCTCGGAGCTTCAATACAGGGTGGTAAGCTTGCCGGAGATGAGGGCGCAGGTGATATACTTCTTCTTGATGTAACACCGCTTTCACTTTCAATTGAGACAATGGGAGGCGTTGCTACAAGACTTATCGAGAGAAATACTACTATTCCTACAAAGCATAGTCAGATATTCTCTACGGCGGCTGATAACCAGACAGCAGTTGATATTAACGTACTTCAGGGTGAAAGACAGTTCGCAAGGGATAACAAGTCTCTCGGACAGTTCCGTCTGGACGGTATTCCACCGGCAAGAAGAGGAGTTCCTCAGATTGAGGTTACATTTGATATAGATGCTAACGGTATCGTTAATGTTTCGGCTAAGGATCTTGGAACAGGAAAAGAACAGCATATCACGATTACGGCAAGCTCTAACCTTTCTGATGCGGATATAGATAAGGCAGTAAAAGAGGCTGCTGAATTTGAAGCTCAGGATAAGAAGAGAAAAGAAGGCATTGATGCAAGAAATGATGCTGATTCGATGGCATTCCAGATCGAGCAGGCATTGAAAGATGTAGGAGATAAGATCGATGCCAATGACAAGGAAAAAATCGAAGCTGATCTTAAGGCGCTTCGTGAGGTTCTTGACAGAACGACCGTTGACTCAATGTTAGACAGTGATGTAGAGGATATCAAGGCAGCAAAAGCCAGACTTGAAGAAGATTCACAGGCACTGTTCTCAAAATTATATGAGCAGGCACAGGCGGCAGGCAGTGCAGCAGGTGCGGGTCCTGATATGAACGCTTCATCTGATGATGCGGCTGATGATGTGGTTGACGGAGATTACAGAGAAGTGTAATATATTATAGTTATGTGAATGATATTTTGTTGGGGATATTGCGTACCATGTCTTTATGTGCATGGTGCGTAATTATCCCTTTTGGAGGTAAGTATGGCAGATAAAAGAGATTACTATGAAGTCCTTGGCGTATCAAAGAATGCTACGGAAGCTGAGATAAAGAAGGCATACAGGGCTATCGCAAAGAAAAATCATCCGGATATGAATCCCGGTGATAAGGATGCGGAGGCGCGTTTTAAGGAAGCGTCAGAGGCGTATGCCGTTCTGAGTGATCCGGATAAGAGAAGGCAGTATGATCAGTTTGGTCATGCGGCATTTGAAAATGGCGGCGCAGGCGGCTTTCAGGGCGGTTTTGATTTTGGCGATATGGGCGATATATTTGGCGATATATTCGGTGATCTGTTCGGAGGCAGATCGCGCAGGGGAGCCTCAAATCAACCAAGAAGAGGCGCGAATGTCAGGGCTTCCATTCATGTAAGATTTGAAGAGGCCTGCTTTGGAACCGAGAAAGAACTTGAGATTACGCTTAAGGATGAATGCAGCACATGCCATGGAACGGGAGCAAAGCCGGGAACTTCTCCGGTAACCTGTAGCAAGTGCGGAGGAAGCGGACAGGTAGTATATTCACAGAATTCAATGTTCGGCATGGTGCGTAATGTCCAGACATGTCCTGATTGCCATGGTTCGGGCAAGATCATTAAGGAAAGATGTACCGCATGTAATGGAACGGGCTATACACAGAGCCGTAAAAAGCTTAAGGTTGGCGTGCCTGCGGGAATTGATAACGGACAGAGTATCAGAATGCGTGAAAAGGGTGAGCCGGGAGTAAACGGAGGAGCCAGAGGAGATCTGCTTGTTGAGGTTCTGGTTGACAGGCATCCGATATTCAGAAGACAGGAATTTGATATATATTCATCCATTCCCATATCATACGCCACGGCAGCGCTGGGCGGCGATATAAGAATACCGACCATCGACGGGCAGGTTATATACACTGTTAAGCCGGGTACACAGACGGATACAAAGGTCAGACTCAGAGGTAAGGGTGTTCCGATGCTCCGCAATAAGAATGTCAGGGGAGACCATTATGTAACGCTTGTTGTGGATGTACCGCTTAAGCTTACCAATGAGCAGAAGGAGCTGCTTAAGCAGTTTGACAGGACCTTTAATAAGGGTGATGGTGACACGAAGGATAATCGCGCTTCTGAGGATAAACATGATAAGCGCAAGAAGAAATTTAAGAAATAATGGAGAAATGATTATGGAAATGTGGGATATTTACGACGAAAAAAAACAGGTTACGGGAAGGATGATGAAGCGTAATGACTGGTGTCTTAAGGACGGGGAATACCATCTGACCGTGCTTGGAGTCGTAGCAAGACCGGACCGGAAATTTCTTATTACCAAACGTGTCATGACAAAAGCATGGGCGCCGGGCTGGTGGGAAGTATCAGGCGGCGCCGTAATGGCGGGAGAGAAATCGAAGGACGCAGTCATAAGAGAGGTTGCGGAAGAGACGGGACTTGATGTGTCCGACTGTGAACCTGAATATCTCTTTACCTATAAAAGGGACAATCCGGGAACCGGAGATAATTATTTTGTTGATGTATACAGGTTTGTAATGGATTTTGATGAGAGTGATGTACATATACAGGAATCCGAGACGTTGGATTACTGTATATGCGATTATGAAAAGATTAAAGAGTTTGCAAATGAAGGTATATTCCTTCACTATGACAGCATAAAGGAAGCATTTTCATTCTGATTCCGTAAGAAGTGATGATTCCACGATATTCTTTATCTGCTCGGTAGTTTTATTCATTACGAAGGATAATTCCTCGTACAATTTTCCGGATACGTCTTTTAGGTATCTTTCGTCAGAATTAGTGAGTTTTTTGCCATTTTTGGCACGGATATTTTTTTTGTTATATACGGTTTTGATAATGCTCATCCATTGGCGGCAGTCACAGGAGCGCATACGTTTCTTGTATTCCTCATCCATTTCTCTGGGAGACGCCTCCGGTATGGGCATTATATCCATTATATCATTTAGAAGCTCTTCGGCCATATCATAGGATATAAGGCTTCGTATCATGACGCGGTCATTATCAACGGGAGTGTATATTTTCCCTGATTCACTATATATGGGTTTAAGAACATAATACTGCTTCTTTTTATCCTTTGCGGATTCCAAATCCATCCAAATCATATCAACAATTTGGCATATGCCTGATGTTCCGTAGGAAACATAGTCACCGGTTTTGAACATCAATACACATCTCCTTTCGTTTATTATTTATATATGTATTTTAACAGATTTTTTGGTTACATGTAAGTTTATATTTCTAAAAAAATACGTTATTTCAGATGTTACAGAGTGAAAATATCTTGCCACAAAACGTTATGTAAGTTATTATTATATTCAGTAAATTAATAACATGGATTAATGGAGGATATGATAGCAGTGGCAAAAAAGATAAGAATTTTATGTATTGTGGGAATGCTTGCGGCGCTTGCACTGGTTGTGGGATGTAAGAGCTCAGGCGGGGATGATAATGTACAGACAGAGACTACGGATGCACCTGACGGAGAAAGAAAGCAGCAGCCGGTAACTCCGATGCCTACTACGGATCCGGCGATTGACTACAGTGACAGGGATGCATCGGATATGAGTCTTAAGGATGCGTATTCAGAATATTTTCCTATTGGTGTTGCCGTAAACAGCTGGCAGCTTGAGGATAGCACCACTATGGATGTTATCACAAAGGATTTTTCGACGATTACGACTGAGAATGAGATGAAGCCTGATTATATACTGGATCATGACGCAAGTATAAAGGCTGAGGACGGAATGCCTGAGATAGCTACCGATAAGATGGATGAGATCATGAGCATGGCAGAAGATGCCGGGCTTAAGATGAGGGGTCATACGCTTGTATGGCACAGTCAGACGCCTGACTGGCTCTTTTATGAGGATTATGATATATCAAAGGAGCGGGTTGACAGGGATACCATGCTTAAGAGAATGGAAGAATATATCAAAAAGGTTCTGACTTTCTGTAAGGAGGAACATCCGGGAGTTGTTGTTGCGTGGGATGTTGTCAATGAGGCGATAAGCGATAATCAGGGAGGCGGATACAGGACCGACAGCCCGTGGTATGAGGTAATAGGAGAGGACTATATTGAATATGCGTTTACTTATGCTAGAAAATACGCAGAGGAAGGCACGAAGCTGTTTATAAATGATTATGGCCTTAACGGAAAGGATAAGAGAGAGACCATGTATGACATAGCATCAGGACTGTTCGAGAGGGGCATACTTGATGGTATCGGAATGCAGTCTCATCATGATATGGGACTCGTTGTGGATGATGTTGAAACCTCTCTTTTCATGTTTGCGCAGATTAAGGGAATCAATATACAGCTTACGGAGCTTGATATTCACAATAACGATAATTCTGATACCGCTCTTGCAGAACAGGCAGAGCTGTACGGAAACTTATTTGAGCTGTTGCTTTATATGGATAAGAATGGTTATGCCGATATAACGGGCGTTACGTTCTGGGGCCTTAATGATGAGAATACATGGCTTACCGGACACAGAAAAGAAACCAGTTATCCGCTGTTGTTTGATAAGGATAATAAGGCTAAACCTTGTTATTTTGCAATATATGATGCATTAAAGGAGAGTTAACTATGGGAATACGGACCAGATATGCACCAAGTCCTACAGGCAAGATGCATGTGGGCAATCTTCGTACCGCATTGTATGAATACCTCATTGCAAAACATGAGGGTGGAGATTTTCTGTTGCGTATAGAGGATACGGATACGGAAAGGTACGTAGAGGGCGCAATTGACATAATTAATAACACGATGAAGCTTGCCGGATTGGAATATGATGAAGGTCCCGATAAGGACGGCGGTTACGGACCATACGTACAGAGTCAGAGAGTTGGTTCGGGTCTGTATCTTGAGTATGCTAAAATGCTTGTGGAAAAGGGGGAAGCGTATTACTGTTTTTGCAGTAAGGAAAGGCTTGAAAAGCTTCGTGCAGATTCCGTTAACGAGCATGGTAAGGAGACGGCCAAATACGACAAACACTGCCTGTCTCTTACAAAGGAGCAGATAGAAGAAAAACTGGCTGCAGGAGAGCCGTATGTCATAAGGCAGAATAATCCGGATACGGGAGTAACCGTATTTCATGATATCATATATGGGGATATCAGCGTGGAGAATTCAGAACTTGATGATATGATACTTATCAAATCCGATGGTTATCCGACATATAATTTTGCCAATGTTGTTGATGATCACCTTATGAAGATAACGCATGTTGTAAGAGGCAATGAGTATCTGTCCTCAGCTCCCAAATATAATCGTCTCTATGAGGCGTTTGGTTGGGAGGTGCCTGAATATATACACTGCCCTGTTATAACGGATGAGGAACATAAGAAACTGTCAAAAAGAAGGGGAGACGCCTCGTTTGAGGATTTGGTCGGACTTGGTTTTCTGCCGGAGGCAATTGTGAATTACGTTGCGCTTTTGGGTTGGAGTCCGACAAGCGACCGGGAAATATTTTCTCTTGATGAGCTTATAGAAGAATTTGATTATAAAAGAATCAGCAAATCTCCGGCGGTTTTTGATATTCAGAAGCTTAGATGGATGAATGGTGAATACATCAAGGCTCTTAGTGATGAAAGATACTATGAATATGCGGAAAGTCAGGTTAAAAAGGTTATAACTAGGTCTCTTGATTATAAGAAGATAGCTGATTTGTGTAAAACCAGAATAGAGGTATTTCCTGACATACCTGAAAAGATTGATTTCTTCGAAGAGCTTTGTGATTATGACGTTTCACTTTATACTCATAAGAAGATGAAGACCAATTCAGAGAATTCGCTTACTGCGCTTACAGAGCTTTATGATATTCTTGCACAGATGGAAAGCTTTAATGGTTCTGACATCGAGGCGGCAGTAAAAGATTATATAGCTGATAAAGGGATCAAGAACGGACAGGCGCTATGGCCTCTTCGTACAGCCGTATCTGGAAAGCAGATGACTCCCGGCGGTGCGTACGAGATAATGGAGATACTTGGAAAAGAAGAGTCGTTAAGCAGAATCCGTGTGGGTATAACGATGCTTACGGAGGATGTTAATGCAGTTAAATGATTCACAAATGATGGCGGTTCAACACAGCACCGGCCCTGCGCTGGTGCTTGCGGGCCCCGGTTCGGGGAAAACAAGGGTTATTACCGAGCGCGTAAGATATCTTATAAATGAATGCAGGGTAAGACCTGATAATATTCTTGTGGTGACCTTTACCAGAGCGGCCGCGATGGAGATGAAAGAAAGGTATGCCGTCTCGTATGGGGAAGCGGGAGTATGGTTTGGAACATTTCACAGTATATTTTTTTTAATTCTAA
>CASFAQ010000028.1 GCA_949292725.1 uncultured Eubacteriales bacterium
ACCTGTTGATGGAAGTATTATACCTCATCTGGGACATTTTCATATGTGGTATACTAGGACATTATCATATATGGCTTATAGATGCAAAGGTTTTAGTCAATAGAATGTTGACATGAAGTGTTGCATATGTTATTATGATTATACCAACAGTAAGTCCTATGTCAGTGCCGTTATCGAGGTAAGCGTCATGTGTTGGCGCCACGTTTAGGCGATTGGTATTTTTACAGTCTGATCAGCTTTTAGCTGATCTTTTTTTGTTTTATCTTGACATTCAGTATGACGTCATGCTATCATTTACCGAAAAGCGATGATGGTGCAAAAGGGTTGCGGTATCCTTGCAGAGAGATGGAATCACTGGCTGAAAGTTTCATCAGGCAATGCGTAATCTGAATTTCACACCGTAGCCTCAACTTTGAACAAGGGAAAGCTGTGCTTCGTTTAATTAGGAGTTGACGGGTAATGCACGTTAAGCATAAAGAAGAGCCTGTATTATGTGTTACAGTCATATAATATTGGAATAAGGGTGGTACCGCGAATGTGATTCGTCCCTTACAGAGATTGGAATTTCTGTACAGGGATTTTTTTTGTGTTCACGGATAATTATTACATTAATTATAATTATATGGAGGAATAATCATGAAGGAAAGACTGGCCGGAATTGTTGAAGAAGCACTTTTAAAGATTGAGAAATCTGAAAAGCTGGATGCTCTTAATGATATCAGGGTTTCCTATCTTGGAAAAAAAGGCGAGCTGACATCAGTTCTCAAATCCATGAAGGATGTTCTGCCGGAGGACAGACCTAAGGTTGGACAGATGGTCAATGACGCGAGGAGTGCTATTGAGAAGAAGCTTGAGGAGAAGAAGAGCGCCTTTGAGAAGATCATTCTGGAACAGAAGTTAAAGAGTGAGACAATTGATGTGACGCTGCCGGGAAAGAAGCCTCATATGGGACACAGACATCCTAACTCTATAGCGCTTAGTGATGTGGAGAGAATATTTGTGGGGATGGGATACGAGGTCGTTGAGGGACCTGAGATAGAATATGATTATTATAATTTTGAGGCCCTTAATATACCTGATAATCACCCGGCAAAGGATACATTTTATATTAATGATAATATAGTTCTCAGAACACAGACGTCTTCCGTGCAGGTTCATGTTATGGAGCAGAAGAAGCTCCCTATAAGAATGATAGCGCCGGGAAGAGTGTTCAGGGCTGATGAGGTTGATGCTACTCATTCGCCTTCGTTTAATCAGATAGAAGGACTTGTAATAGATAAGAACATAACATTTGCGGACCTTAAGGGTACGTTGGCAGAGTTTGCAAAAAGGATGTTTGGAGAGACTACAAAGGTAAGGTTCAGACCGCATCATTTTCCTTTTACTGAGCCAAGCGCCGAGATGGATGTTTCTTGTTTCAAATGCGGAGGAAGCGGATGCAGGTTCTGTAAGGGAGAAGGCTGGATTGAGATACTCGGATGCGGAATGGTGCATCCTCACGTGCTTGAGATGAGGGATATAGATCCGCAGGAGTATCAGGGATTTGCATTTGGTATCGGACTTGAGAGAATAGCTCTTTTAAAATACGAGATTGACGACATGAGACTTCTGTACGAGAACGATATTCGTTTTCTTGAACAGTTCTAAGGATAGGAGGCAGATTATATGAACACACCATTATCATGGATAAAAGCATATGTGCCTGATCTCGACTGCAGCGCACAGGAATACATGGATGCGTTAACGCTTACGGGCACGAAGGTTGAGGGTTATCAGAGACTGGATGATGGTCTCGATAAGATAGTAGTTGGAAAAATCAATAAGATTGACAGACATCCTGATGCGGACAAGCTGGTCATCTGTCAGGTGCAGATAGATGAAGCCGGAAGTACGATTCAGATCGTCACAGGTGCGCCTAATGTGTATGAGGGAGCTATAGTGCCGGTTGTACTGGATGGAGGAAGAGTTGCAAAGGATCATTCGGGAAAGAAAGTTCCCGGCGGTATAAAGATTAAGAAGGGTAAGCTTAGGGGAGTGGAATCCTTCGGAATGATGTGCTCCATAGATGAACTTGGCTCTTCAAAGGATATGTATCCTGATGCGGCTGAGGATGGAATATATATATTCAATGACAATCCGGAATATGCAAAGGCGCCACTTGGAAGTGATGTAGCAGAGCTTCTTTCACTGCGCGACGTTAATTTTGAGTATGAGGTTACATCTAACCGTGTGGACTGCTTTTCTGTTGTGGGGATTGCAAGGGAAGCTGCCGCCACATTCAGAAAGCCGTTCTATCCGCCGCAGGTAAGTAAGACCGGCAATGATGAAAAGGCGTCGGATTATATAAGCGTGGAAGTTGTCGATAAGGATCTGTGTCCAAGATATGTGGCAAGAGTGGTTAAGAATATAAGACTTGCGCCGTCGCCTGAATGGATGCAGAGAAGGCTTGCGGCTTGCGGAATAAGACCTATCAATAACATAGTCGATATCACAAACTATGTAATGGAAGAATATGCACAGCCTATGCACGCATTTGACCTTGATACCATAGCGGGAAGAAAGATAATCGTAAGACGTGCAGAGGATAATGAGAAATTCGTAACGCTTGATGGACAGGAGAGGGTTATGGATTCTGACGTACTTATGATATGTGACGCAGACAAGCCGATCGGAATAGCCGGAATCATGGGAGGAGAGAATTCCAAGATAACCGATAATGTAAGTACAATGTTATTTGAAGCGGCATGCTTTGACGGAACCAATATTCGTCTTTCCGGAAAACACCTTGGCATGCGTACCGATGCACAGGCCAAATTTGAAAAAGGACTTGATCCTGAGAATGCCATGAAAGCCATTGACCGTGCATGCCAGCTGATAGAAGAACTTGATGCGGGCGATGTTATAGGCGGCTGCGTTGATGTATACAATAAAAAGAGAGAGCCTGTTACGGTTCCTTATGATGCAGACAGGATTAACAGGCTTCTCGGAACTGATATTGATGAGGATACGATGGTATCATACTTTGAGATGGTTGGATTCAGTGTTGACCGTGCAGGTAAGACCGTAACGGTTCCAACCTGGAGACAGGATGTCCTTCTTATGGCAGATCTTGCGGAGGAGGTTGCACGTTTTTACGGTTATGATAATATTCCGTCCACCCTCCCTACCGGAGAGGCTACAACCGGCGGACTTTCATACAAATTAAGAATAGAAGAGATGGCAAAAAATACTGCCGAACATCTCGGTTTTTCGGAAGCAAGTACGTATTCATTTGAAAGTCCTAAGGTATATGATAAGCTCCTTATGAGTGAGGATGACGAGCTTCGTAATGCAATAGTAATATCCAATCCGCTTGGTGAGGATTACAGTATCATGAGAACGCTCTCGCTTAACGGAATGCTTACGTCTCTTGCAACTAACTATAGCAGAAGAAATAAGAATGTCAGACTGTATGAGATGGCTAATATCTATATACCAAAGGAGCTTCCGTTAAAAGAGCTTCCGGATGAGCGTATGCAACTGACTCTTGGAATGTATGGAAACTGTGATTTCTATGATATGAAGGGAGTGGTTGAGACAGTTCTTCACAAATGTCAGATGAGGGAGAAGGCTTTATTTGAAAAGAGAACACAAAAGACATTTCTTCATCCGGGCAGATGGTCCGATATAATATATAAGGATAGGGTCATCGGATATATAGGAGAGGTTCATCCTAAGGTTAGTGAGAATTATTCCATAAAGGACAGAGTCTATGTTGCGGTAATCGATATGAGATACGTACAGGAGTATGCGGAGTTTGATATCAAATATACCGGCATTCCGAAATATCCGGCTGTAACAAGGGATATAAGTCTTGTTATGGATAAGGACGTTCTTGCGGGAGATGTTGAAGCGCTGATATGCAAGAAAGGCGGCAGACTTCTTGAAAAATGTGAGCTATTTGACGTATATGAGGGTGACAGGCTGGAAGAAGGAAAGAAGTCGCTTGCATATTCCATAAGATTCAGGGATGCGGAAAGAACACTCGAGGACAAAGATGTTAATCAGGTGATGGATAAGATAATAGAAGCCCTTCAGGGTATCGGAGCAGAGCTGAGATCATAGTCTGACATATTTGTGACACAATTCTGAAATATTCTGATATGAGCTATGTATAGTGAGGATGTGAGTGTATTTTATGTATCAGTTAGAAAAACAGCATGCAAAAGGTAAGCTCCATGCGATAGAAAGGATAACAAGTCTCCTTGATCATAATTCGTTCCGTGAGATACAGTCGGGAGTTACGAATCTTGAGGAAACTTTTGGAATCAAACCGGGACAGTTTCCGTATGATGGTGTTATTACGGGATACGGCAGTATCGGAGGTAAGAAAGTTTTTATATATTCTGAGGATTTTACCGTAATCGGAGGTACGCTTGGTAAGCAGCATGGGTATAAGATAGCAAATGTCATAAAGCTTGCGATACAGAATCGTTGTCCGATAATAGGAATCAATGATTCGGGCGGAGCAAGAATACAGGAAGGCGTGAATGCGCTTGCGGGATACGGCGAGATATTTTATTATAATACACTGGCTTCGGGCTACATTCCGCAGATTTCGATAATCGCGGGTAACTGTGCCGGAGGAGCGGTATATTCTCCGGGAATTACTGATTTTATCTTTGTTATAGATAATATAAGCCAGATGTATGTTACCGGACCTAAGGTTATCAAGAGTGTGACCAATGAGGATATAACGGCGGAGGAACTTGGAGGAGCGGCGGTTCACGCCCAGAGGAGCGGCGTGGCGCATTTCTACTGCAAGAACGAACAGTCGTGTTATAAGAAGGTCAGGAAGCTTCTTGATATCATACCTCAGTATTATGGGGAGCCTAAGTCTAATATGTCTGATTTTTCAGGATATGAGACTAATAGTGTATTTCAGTATGAGATGAATAGTATTATACCGGCAGAGAGAAACAGAGCTTATAATATCAAAGACGTGATTAAACTTCTGTCGGATCCTAATACATTTGTTGAGGTTATGAGGGATTTTGCAAAGAATATAGTAGTAGGATTTGCAAGGATAAAGGGTATCACAGTTGGATATGTTGCCAATCAGCCAAATTATGCGGCAGGAGCGCTTGACTGTGATGCAAGCGATAAGGGCGCCAGATTTATAAGGTATTGCGACGCATATAACATCCCTCTTATAACTCTCACTGACGTACCGGGATTTCTTCCGGGGAGCGGACAGGAGAGAAAAGGTATCATAAGGCACGGAGCAAAGCTCTTATATGCATACTCAGAGGCTACTACCACTAAGCTTAATGTCATATTAAGAAAAGCGTACGGCGGCGCATACATTGCGATGTGCAGCAAACATCTGAGGGCGGATTTCGTATATGCATGGCCTGACGCAGAGATAGCGGTCATGGGCGCAGAGGGCGCTGTGGACATATTGTTTGCAAAAGAGATGAAGAAACTTGAAGCAGATGAACGCGCACGTTTCAGAAATGAAAAAATAAACGAGTACAATAAGGACTTTATGAGCGCCAGAGTGGCTTCCATGCAGGGATATGTTGACGAGGTTATAAAGCCTGAGGCTACAAGAGAAAGACTGTATGCGGATCTTCTTATGCTTTCAAGCAAAAGGGATATTGTCAGTGTTAAAAAGAAGCATGGTAATATACCTTTATAATGATTATGGAACCATGCTTTTCATGCGGGCATGAAAAGCATGGTTTTTATTATTGGTTTTGGAGGGCAGTATGAAAGAGGGATATGTGTGTGTCGATTATTGTTTTAACGGGAGTGTTTTCGTTGGCAGATTATTGATGCCGGCTCCGCTGACAGACGAAAAAATATTCTTAAGGGACATACGCCATAATAAAGAGTTTGCTAACATTGCCATCAAAGAATGTGACGGCAATATATATGAGATTAGTGTTGATTTTGATGAAGAGGATATCGAGGCGGGAACATGGTATCCCGTGGTGGAGGACGCACAGAAAAATCAGCATTTTTTTGCGTATAAGGATAGAGTAAATAATACTAAAGCGGGTCAGTTGATAGAGCTTTCGAAAGAAAAACTCCATATTAATCCGGATACCAAGAATCACTATATGGGCGCCATAGACAACAAGTCCGTTTTCTCCATCAGAAAATGGCGCAACAAGTCCGATACAGTAAGAAAAAGCGCGGTATATGTAGAAGAAGCCGAAAGTGATGACATGAAGGTCACGTTTACACTTAAGGAGAGCAGGATAAAGAGCGCAAATGAGACTGAGATATGGCTTTGGAGCAGAGCCCTTAAGACGGTATACAGAATAGAGGTCGATAAGAGGGCAGTGAATATGGGGCGTTTTTCGGTGGATTTTTCGGATTTCGCACAAGAATACGCGGACGTAAGGGACAGAAATTGGGAGATATACCTTGTGTGCAACAGACAGGGCTCCTATTATCAGTCGAGGATTATTTTATATAACGAGAAGAAGTATAAAAAAGGAGTTGCAGAAGGCGGATGTGATGAAAGCGACAGATATATCATCAATAAAACATGGTCCGATGGAGCGTTTCAGATATATTTTGACGACTTTTTGCAGCTGTGTCAAAAAACTACTGACAGAGTAAATATGTATAAGGGTGTATACAGATGGCAGATTGAATCGTTTAAGATGAAAAAAAGCTGCCTTTATATAGATGTGTTGTCCGTTCGAAGTGAATTTGAAAATATGGAACTTGCACTCAGGCACAAGTCTGAGCTTGATGAGAATGGTATGCCGGTTGAATACCGGTACAAAAGCGTAAGGACCAAAAAAACGGACAGAGGCAATCTCATAACCTTTTGTATTGACTGTGGGAAGGTGGATCTTATTCCTTTAAGATATGAGATGTATATTTCCGCAGTAAAGGATGATTTTGCCTATGAATTCAGACTTGTCGGTGCAGGCAGGAAATTCTACCGTAAGCTTTCTCATATGCATGGAAACTGCTATGTAACTGAAAGCGGCATGATGGCGTATATGATGGAGACAATCGGAGGAAAGATTGTATTAGAGTGTCGAAGAATCAATGAATATGATTCAATCAGATACAGGTTTAATGAGTGTGCGGCGCTTTTTGCATATGGATTGATCGGTATATTTTTTAAGTTCAGGAAAACGATTCTGTTCTACGAGAAATTCTGTACGGCGGCGCAGGATAATTCCTATTATATGTTTGAATATTTCATGGAAAGAAATGACAGAAAATACAGGCCGGTATATGTGATAGAAAGCAAGCGTCCGGTATATGGTGAGCTTAAGAAAAAGTATAAGAGAAGTATCGTTAAATTCATGAGCATAAAGCATCTTATATATCTTCAGGCGGCAGAGGCTTTTGTGTCCACGGATTCCAAAAGGCATTGCTACAGGTGGCACGCATCCAACACCAGGATATTGCGGGCTATGACTAAGAAGAAATTTGTATTTTTACAGCATGGAGTGGTCGGCTTAAAGCGCGTGGATAATATATATGGGAAGCAGTATGCTAACAGGTGCGATTTGTTCGTGGCTACGTATCCGGCTGAAAAAGAGACGATTTCGAGGTACTTTGGTTATTCTGACGACGAGATAATCGTTACCGGTCTTGCAAGGTGGGATAAGCTTCAGGATGACAGAGTAACGCCTCCTATGATTTTTTATATGCCTACATGGAGGAATTGGATAAAGGAAAAAGATGAGTCGGAATTCGTAGAGACGGAT
This sequence comes from uncultured Eubacteriales bacterium, assembly GCA_949292725.1. Taxonomy (GTDB): domain Bacteria; phylum Bacillota; class Clostridia; order Lachnospirales; family Lachnospiraceae; genus V9D3004. The sequence goes on from CASFAQ010000028.1 coordinate 7,725, forward strand.
TATTTTAAGAAATATTCGCAGATACTTAATTCTGACAGGTTGATTAGTATACTCGAGGATAATAACGTGCATATGATCTTTTGTTTTCATCCCAAGTTCAGGGACTATATGCACTGTATAAAGTCAAAGAGTCCTAATATCACTATGATAGGATATGACGATGGGGTAGCGGTGAACAGTCTTTTGATGAAGTGCAGCCTGTTTATAACTGATTATTCAAGCGCTTCATGGGATGTGATGTATATGGATAAGCCTGTTTTGTTTTATCAGTTTGATTATGATATGTATATGAAAAAACAGGGTGCGTACATTGATATGGAAACAAGTATTTTCGGGTGCAGAGCGACGGATTATGATTCATTTATCGAAAAACTTTCGAGGATTATAAAAGGTGGTTTCAGATATGTGTCCGATAATAATAAGAGCAGGGATGATTATTTTACAGACCGCAGTAGTAACCATCGTGAGCAGATATATGCTCATATAGAAAAACTGTTGAAATAGTGCCACAGTTTGACTTTAAAGTAGTATATTGATATAATTACAATGTTTGAGTAAAAATATTAGGAGGATGACGCTTTGGATATTAGCATAGTTGTGCCTTATCATGGAGAGGATATATATCTTAAGGATTGTCTGACAAGCCTTGCAGAACAGAGTGTCGATAACTTTGAGGTTGTTCTGGTAGCATCGGGAGTGGATATTCCGGGGAATATCATAGATGAATTTGCAGATAAACTTAATATCAGGACATTCCGTACAGATAAGACGACAGTCTCTGCAGTAAGGAACATAGGCATGGATAATGCTCTTGGAGATTATATTGCATTTCTTGACTGCGACGATTATCTTTCATGGGATTATATTGAGAAACTGTATACTCTTGCTGTATCAGAAGGCTCAGACTTCGTATTTGGTAAGATTGAGAATACTTGGTATAAGAGAAGTATTTATCTTGACCATAATTCCAAGAAGGTTGAGGAAGAAGAGGACGAGGATGAATCCGGGGATGAGACGGATAGCGACAGACAGTTTGATTTTGAGATAAAGTCCGGAGACAGCGCTGATACAATACGTAAGAAGAAGCTATACGGCGCCGGCAAGTATCTCTTATTAAGGCGCAAGACTGTACAGAACATAACCGTACTGGGTATTCTGTTTAAGAAAAGTTTCCTTACTGATAATGATATCCGGTTTGATGAGGACCTTGTGTATTATTCGGACTGGCCTTTCCTGTGCAGGGCGATAGCAGGCGCTATAGTATGTGACGGCGATAAAGAAGCGTTATATATAAAGAGAACGCATAATGACCCCATACATATGCCATCGCTTATTCAGACCATTGGCAAGGATGATTTTGAGCACAGACTAAAGGCATATGAAAAGGTAACGGGTTATGTAGGCGACGCACAGTCGGACGTCAGGGTTAAGTTCGACAGAAAACTTATCACCTATCTGGTAAGCGAGGCAGGACCTGCCATCAGGAAGAATGAAGATAAAACATGGCGTAAGAAGAGACTTTCTCCTATTAGCGATGTCTGCAAGCAATTTGCGGCAGAGACGGTAAAGGTCTCAGGATTCTACAGAAGAAGACTTATAAAGGCGTTTATTGCAAAAGACATTAAAAAGATATGCAGACTTACGGGCAACAAGAACCTCAGAAACTGGGCGGTAAGGATAATAAAAGGACCGGGCAGACTAAAGATTATAAAAGAATTTACTTACAAGCATAGATACATTAAGCAGCCAATGCTTGATAATGTGGTGCTTTTGGAAAGCTTTTTCGGAAAAAGCTATTCTGACAGCCCGAAGTATATATTTGAGAAACTAAATGATATGTATCCGGGCAAATACGAGTATGTCTGGATACTTGATAAGAAGACCGCTCTTCCGTATCCGGCAAAGCAGGTCAAAAGATTCAGTTTTGGTTATTACAAATATATGGCGAGAAGCAAATATATTGTATTTAACAGCAGACAGCCAAAATGGTTTGTGAAGAGAAAGGGCAATGTGTTCCTTGAGACATGGCACGGAACGCCGCTTAAGAAGCTTGTATTTGATATGGATGAGGTTGTAAGTGCGTCTCCTATGTACAAGAAGACCTTCTATATACAGTCAAGGTCGTGGGATTATCTGGTTGCAGCCAATAAGTTTTCCGAGGAAGTATTTAAGCGCGCCTTTGTATATGACAAGCCTATGCTCAAATATGGTTATCCGAGGAACGATATACTGCATGCGGACAATCGTGACAGCTTAGCCTCGGCTATCAAAAAGAAGGTGGGTATACCTAAGGATAAGAAGGTAGTATTATATGCCCCTACATGGCGTGATGATGAGTTTTATGAGTCGGGCAAGTACAAATTTGACCTTAAGCTTGACCTGCATAAGATGAAAAAGGCCTTATCCGATGAATACGTGGTTATACTGCGTACACACTATTTTATAGCGGATAATCTGGATGTTACCGGACTTGAGGGATTTGTATATAATCTTAGCAAGTATGATGATATAGCAGAGCTGTATCTGATATCTGATATACTTATTACAGATTATTCATCCGTATTTTTTGATTATGCGAACCTTAAACGTCCTATGCTGTTTTTCACATATGACCTTGACAAATACAGGGATGTGCTGAGAGGATTCTATATTGATATGGAGAAAGAGCTTCCCGGACCTCTTCTTTTTACAACTGAGGAGATTATTGAATCCATTCAGAATATTAATACTGTCAATGCCAAATATTCGGCGATATATAATGAATTCTACGACAGGTTCTGTGGATGGGAGGATGGACATGCATCTGAGAACTGTATAAAGGCAGTATTTAAGTAGTATATAGGAGCACGGTATGAGTAGTAAGATGCATGTAATAGCTAATTTTAAAAAATACAAATACCTTTTGTCGCAGCTTGTAATAAAGGAGATCAAGCTAAAATACAGAAGGTCATACCTTGGGATAGTGTGGACGCTTATTGAGCCGCTTTTGACGATGATAGTACTTACCATGGTCTTTTCGGCATTCCTTGGAAGAGACGGTATAGCGGATAATCTTCCTTTCCCTGCATATATACTTGCGGGAAGGCTTGTGTATTCGTTCTTCAGCAGTTCCACAAAAGGAGCTATGAAATCAGTCAGAAGCAGTGTGCGTATGATAAAGAAGGTATATGTTCCCAAATACATGTACCCGTTATCGTCGATACTGGCTAATTTTCTTACATTTTTAATATCGCTTATAGTACTTGTGGGAGTTGCGGTTGTTCTTCGCGTGCAGCCGACGCCTTGGATGCTTGCAGGGATAGTACCGCTTATTATACTTCTTATAATGAGTATCGGAGTCGGACTCATACTTGCGACTCTTGCGGTGTTTTTCAGGGATCTTGAGTATCTCTGGGGAGTTGCGCTGATGCTTATAATGTATACATGCGCCATATTCTATGAGCCTACAAGGCTTAAACAGTATATATGGCTGCTTGATATCAATCCGGTGTATGCTGTTATAAGAAATTTCAGAAACTGTATAAACGGAGCCGGATTTCATGCGCCGTCCCTGACGTATGCCGCATGCTTTGCAGTCATAACACTTGTTATGGGAATAGTTTTATTTTACAAGAAACAGGATGAATTTATCTTACATCTGTAATTATATGTATTGCAGCGCCTGCTGCAACAACAAATATAAGGTGGAAGTTATATGAAGAAAAATATTGCGATAAAAGCTGACAGCGTAGGTATGAAATTTAACCTGAGCTCGGATAAAGTTGATAATTTAAAGGAATATTTCATAAGATTTGTCAAAAGAGATATTGCCTTTAAGGAGTTTTGGGCCCTTAAGGACGTCAGTTTTACAATAGAAAAAGGAGACCGCGTAGCGATACTCGGATATAACGGGGCCGGTAAAAGTACACTGTTAAAGATCATTGCGGGAGTTCTTAAGCCTACCGAGGGCAGTATTAAGACCTGTGGGAAGGTGGTTCCGTTGCTGGAGCTTTCGGCGGGATTTGACCTTCAGTATACGGGTGCGGAGAATATATATCTCTATGGTTCGATACTGGGCTACAGCAAGGAGTTCATTGACGCCCATTATGACAGTATAGTGGAATTCTCAGAACTTGAAGATTTTATAGACGTTCCGGTGAAGAATTATTCGTCCGGAATGAGAGCGCGGCTTGGCTTCTCGATTGCGACAGCCGTTGATCCGGATATACTTATACTGGATGAGGTTTTATCCGTTGGGGATGTAATGTTTCGAAAAAAAAGCCTCAGGCACATCAATCAGATGTTAAATGATGGTGTGACGGTACTTTTTGTGTCACATTCCGTCAATCAGATGCGCAGAGTGTGCAATAAGGGTATATTCTTAGATCAGGGCAGGGTCACATTCTACGGGGATCTGGAAGATGCTATAGCAATATATGAAAGTGACGAGCAGTATCGAAAGAAAAAGAATCGCAGGAAAAGAAGAAAGGCTGAAAGGCGGTAACGATATGAAAAAAGTTATTACTTATGGAACGTATGATCTTCTGCATGTGGGTCATATAAACCTGTTAAGAAGGGCTAAGGAACTCGGAGATTATCTGATTGTGGTTTTGTCATCAGATGAATTTAATGCCATTAAGAATAAAAAGGCTTATCACCCTTATGAGGATAGAAAGATAATTCTTGAGTCGATCAAATATGTTGACGAGGTAATCCCTGAATATACATGGGAACAGAAAATTGACGATGTTAAGAATAATGACGTTGACATATTTGTGATGGGTGACGACTGGAAGGGCAAATTTGATTTTCTTAAGGACTATTGCGAAGTAGTATATCTTCCGAGAACAGAAGGAATATCAACAACTAAAATCAAGGAAGATCTTGGTCTTCATAAGGGAGAATAATACATTGAAAAGTATCAGTATAATTATTCCTTTTCATAAAGGACTCTGCTTTTTAAAGGACCTTTTTGAAAGTATTCTTGATCAGAAGCTTGATAAGGATGATTATGAGGTTATATGCCTTGGCGACGCGCCTGAGGAGGGAGTTGTTGCCAAAATAGAAGAGTTTGAAAGCCTTGGACTTCCCGTGAGATATGTTCAGTGGATAGAGAATAAGGGAACGGGATTTTCAAGAAATAAAGGACTATCAATGGCAGAGGGAAGATACGTATATTTTATGGACAGTGACGATTACCTTCTTCCCGGTTGTCTTAAGAGGCTTCTTTCGTGTGCCGAAACCAATTCTGCAGATGTGGTCTTCGGGCAGATTAAGCCGACGTTTTATAAAAGAAAATCATATGTCAGTGATTCACACGAGGAATATACTGATACCGACAAGAAGGGAACGGATGCTGATATTGCAAAGCTTTTTGGCTCGGAGATAACAGCTCTCAATACCCTGATAAGAAGAGAGATACTAATCGATAACAGCCTGCATTTTAATGAAGATGTAAGCTTTTTTTCTGATATGTCATTTGTAATGGGATTACTTTATGTTACCTCCAAGTATTATCTTGCGCATAATGCATTCTATGCGAAAAGAGAGCATAATGACCCCATACATCTTCCGCAGCTCAATCAGACTGCAAAACGCAATCCTGAAAAAATGCTTTGTGATATGCTCACTGTATATAATGAGGTTTATCCTCTGTGCAAAAATCAGCCAAAGAGGAAGAACCTTATAAGCTATATGCTCTGCAAATGCGTAATAGCGGCATTTGACGCGGGACTTGTCATCAAAAATGATGCGGATAACGATATATCGGGTATTGTTAAGTCAGCGTATAAAAATGTGTACTCACGCTTTAGCTTCCTTAACAGAGCGGAACTTATATGCGTATCTTATGGAAAATACACTCTGGCAAGATTATTTGCCGCGCTTATCGTGATACAGAGAAAGAAATCGGGAAGGTTCGGAAACAGTATACAGTGGTACAGGTTAATAGATAAGCTCATTTTTTCGCATATGAAAAGAAGGGATGACTGGATAGTATTTGAGAGCTTTTTCGGAAATGCATATAATGACAGTCCGAAGTATATATACGAGTATATTTTATCTGAATATAAGGACAGGTATACATATATATGGGTGTTAAATAAACCATCAGATAATATGGCGGGCAATCCGAAACGTGTCAGGTATAACAGTCTCAGACATGTATATTATGCAAAAAGGGCAAGGTATCACGTCTGTAATGTGCGCCAGCCGGGGTGGTTTGTCAAACATAAGGATATGGTATTTTTGGAGACGTGGCACGGAACCCCTCTTAAGAAGCTTGTATTTGACATGGATGATGTGCATTCCGCAAGTCGTGACCATAAGGAAAGTTTCTACAGGGATTCGAGGAAATGGGATTATCTTGTGTCTGCCAACAGATTCTCTACGGATATATTTGAACGCGCTTTTGACCTTGACAGGAATATGATTGCCGAAATCGGATATCCGAGAAATGATATACTCAAATCTGATAATGCAGAACAGATTGGAATGGATGTTAAAAGGGAGCTTGGAATACCGGAGCACAAAAAGGTTCTTCTGTATGCGCCGACCTGGCGTGATGATGAATATCACGGTTCGGGGAATTACAAATTCAGTCTTGCGCCTGACTTTGACATGCTTAAAAAAAGTATGGAGAATGAATGGGTAATTGTTCTAAGGACACATTATTATGTGGCAGACAGGCTTAATCTGTCAGAATACAGAGGCTTTGTATATGATGCATCAGGCTATGAGGATGTTTCGAGGCTATATCTTGCGGCAGATGTATGTATGACGGATTACTCGTCGGTATTCTTTGACTATGCCTGCCTTATGCGTCCGATTCTGTTTTTTGTGTATGATTTTGACAAATACAAAAATGAGCTTAGAGGGATGTATCTCGATATGGAGACTGAGCTTCCGGGCCCTCTTTTATACACGAACGAGGATATAGCAAGCGCCATGGAAAGACTGGATGAGATATCCGCAGAATACAGTAAACGATATGAAGAGTTCTATAAGAGGTTCTGTTATCTTGAAGACGGAACGGCATCTAAGAGGGCGGCGGAGCTGCTTCTTCGCAGGAGGGCGGCAGATTGAGTGTAAAAAAGATTATAAGAGGGTTTATAAAAAACAGCTGCATCATATTATACAGGGTAATGAATGTACTTATCCCGTTATCTGAAAAAAGAGTCGTTATATCCTCAAGCCTTGGTAAAAGCTATTCAGGTAACCCGAAGGCGATATATGAAGAAATGGTAAGAAGAGGACTTACACAAAAGTACGAGTGCATATGGTTTTATGAAAAGGACAGATTCGATATACCCGGGCGGCATATTCAGGTCAAATACGGAAGACTCAGATATATTTATTATATGGCTACCGCAAAATTCTGGATTTTTGATGCAAGACAACCGAAATTTCTGCGAAAGAGAGATAGAGTGACATATATTCAGACATGGCACGGAACGCCTCTCAAAAAGCTTGCGCTTGATATGGATGCCGTTTATATGGCGGGCGAGGAAAGCATAGAGGAATATAAGGAAGAATTCAGAAGGAATGCGCAGACATGGGATTATCTCATATCACAGAATCCTTTCTCCTCAGAGGTGTTTGCCAGAGCATTTGACTATTCGGGCAGAATGCTTGAGATAGGATATCCCAGAAACGACGTGTTGTTTAGGCGCAATAATGATACGGATATAAAGAAGCTTAAAAGGAAGCTTAATCTTCCCGATGATAAGAAAATCATGCTGTATGCGCCGACCTGGCGTGATGATGAGTCGTTTGGACTTGGAAGATATCATTATTCTGACGCATTGCGCATGGATGATGTGTATAATGCTTTCGGCAGGGATTATGTGCTGATATTAAAATATCATTACCTTGTGGAAGATAAGACGGACTGGTCCGGATATAACGGATTTGTAAGGCTCTTCGATAAGAGTGTGGATATTGCCTCCCTATATCTTGTGTCAGATATACTTATAACGGATTATTCGTCAGTTATGTTTGATTACAGTATTCTTAACAGGCCGATGTATTTTTACTGTTATGACCTTGGAAGATATAAAAATGTCCTGCGAGGCTTTTATTTTGATTTTGAGAAAAGCTCGCCCGGTCCCATCTCCGATACGACGGAGAGCCTTATCTCTGATATAATCAATGCCAGACATGAGGATTATGCAGAACAATATGAAGAATTCAGAAAATGCTATAATCCATGGGATGACGGACGCTCATGCAGTAAGGTTGTCAGGCTGCTGTTTGGTGATGAAGGCGATATGGAGGATATATGAAACAGATTGCATATATAATGTTTTCGGTTGTGTATTATATAGTGTCATTCTTCTTTCGTACCGATAAAAATAGGTATTTTTGCGTTATGACACATGACGATAGTGAGGATGGCAGCGTCGGAGTTGTCATAAAGGCGATTACGAAACAAAATCCCGTGGCGGTATTTACTTATGTAAAGAAGGATGACAGAAGACTTAAGAATCTTTTGGGACTGATATTCATAAAGGCAGCATGCCTTGCCGTATCACAGACCGTGCTTATGGATAATGAGTTTCTGCCTCTTGCATATACAAGACTTAAAAAGAACGTAAGAGTTGTGCAGCTGTGGCACGGCACAGGTACCATAAAGAAGTTCGGACACGATATTAACAGCGGGGCAATGCTCAGACTTGTAAAAAAAGCGGACAGCCGCATAACGCATCTTATAGTGAATTCAGATTATACGAAGAATCTGTACCACAGAGCCTTCGGGGTGCCGATGGAGCGTATATATGTGACAGGGATTCCCCGTACGGATATTCTTTTCTCGAATGAAGGAAAGAAAAGGTGCGTGGATAAATTTTATAATGAATATAGTTTTCTCAAAGGAAGAAAACTAATTATGTACGCACCGACATTCAGGGACAGTGAAGTAAGATCTCCAAAATGTATGCTCGATTTTGACAGATGGGTGAATAAGACGGATGATGATACGATTCTGCTCATAAGACTTCATCCGCATGTATCGGCTGCATATGATGATCAAAAACTCGGAAAATATAACGGCCGGATTATAAATGTTTCCTCATATGAGGATGTAAATACCCTGTTGTATGTATCAGATGCACTTATAACGGATTATTCTTCCATAATATTTGAATATATACTGCTTGACAGACCGATGTATTTTTATGCATACGATCTTAAGCTGTTTCAGAATGATGACAGAGGTTTTTATGAAGACTATGAGGAGTATGTTCCGGGCAGAGTGGTTACCGATATGGACGAATTGATGAATGCCATGGAAGCGGACGATATATATGAGGATAAGAGAATTGAATTTAAAAATGCTTCCTATCGCTTTACGGACGGAAAATCAACGGAAAGGCTTATGAAGCTTTTGTCATAATAATTGTGATAATAATATGAAAAAACATTGAATGTGTTTGATATTTACTCCCTGTTGCTATATAATAAACAAGTTATTGTATAATAATATTCTCTACAGATAATTAATGGAGGTACTTATGAAGCAGTTAATCAATAAAAAGATTGGTCTTATATTTATAATAGTTCAGTTCCTTATTACATTAGGTCTTATAGGACTTGTATTATATGTAGATATGCTGCCGACCAAATATCTGCTTATGGGCGTGCTTGTACTTGTGTTTACAATGCTGTACACATTCTTCAGCCAGATGTCAAGGAGGCTGTATATACTCGGAAGAGTGCTTGCGGGAGTGTTCTGCGTTATAATGATAGCCGGAGCATGGTATCTGTGGAAAGGGTACTCCACGATCAATAATATGTCTGATGTCAACGTAAAAGTGGATGAGTTAACGGCTATAGTTCTTGCTGACGACCCGGCTCAGACCATTGATGACGCTAAGGAATACAGCTTCGGTATTATATCAACTATTGGAAGAGAATATACGGATTCCATGATTAATACCATACAGACCGACCTGACTACGACGCTTAATATCGTTGAATATGAGGATATGTATTCGCTGGTTGACGCGCTGTATGCAAAGAGTGTGGGTGCCATTATATTTAACGAGGCGTACAGAGGCTCTGTTAAAGAAGAAAAATATGAGAATTTTGATACGGAGACCAGGGTTCTCGGCAATCACGAGATAGAGACAATTGTAGAGGTGGAAGAGACGGAAGATGAGAATGAGGACCTTAAAAAGCCTTTTATAATGTATCTGAGTGGAATAGACACTTACGGTGAGCTGTCAAAAACCAGCCGTAGCGACGTAAATATAGTAGCTGTGGTCAATCCTGAGACGGCACAGATACTTCTTGTTAATACACCAAGGGATTACTATGTTCCATTGTCCATATCAAATGGAATGTGTGATAAGCTGACACATGCGGGAATATACGGTGTGGATGTTTCCATAGAGACGCTTGAGATGCTTTATGATATCGATATAGATTATTATGCAAGAGTTAATTTCTCGGGACTGAGGGATATAGTAGATGCCCTTGGAGGAGTCAGGGTGTATTCGGATATTGCGTTTACCTCAGATTGGGGACCGAGTTTTAAGCAGGGATACAATAATGTTAACGGAAAGGAAGCACTGGCATTCTGCCGTGAAAGACATCATCTTGAAAGTCTTGGCGGAGACAGACAGCGTGGACGTAACCACCAGCATATGATCTCCGCAATACTTGATAAAGCTACATCCCCTAAGATTATTACCAAGTTCTCAAAGCTTATGAACAGTCTTGAGGGAGCTTTTGAGACCAATATGAAGACTAAGAGGATAACCAAATATGTAAAATTCCAGATGGATGAGACACCGGAATGGAATATAGAATCAATAAGCGTTGATGGAACGGGTGGAAGTAATTATACCTATTCTATAAAATCATATAAGCAGTGGGTTATGTATCCGGATGAATCCACCATAGAAGATGCGAAAAAGGACATACAAAAGATCCTTGACGGTAAAACGCTTAAACAGGATAAAGACAAAGATAAGGATAATGACAATAATAATGACAATGAAGAGTAAATATGTGGGGGTGATATATTGCTGAGTAAATGGATAAGAGACGGTAAGCTGTCAGTTTTCTTTCGTATATCACTTGTGCTGCTCGATATTATCAGTATCAATTTAAGCTCGTATCTTGCTCTTCTTATAAGATTTGAGCTTAAATGGTCGTCCATAGAACCGGAATGTCTGGTGGCAGTTAACAGGATGTGCATACCCAATACGATAACTACGCTGCTGATATTTCTCATTCTCAGGTTATATCACAGTCTGTGGAGGTACGCAAGTGTAAGGGAGTTCTTTAATGTTGCCCTTGCGTGCATATGCTCATCGATTATACACATCACATCGTTATTTTTGTGTTACAGATATTTTACAAAAAGCTATGTGATAGTGTATACCATGTTGCTTTTGGTGCTTGTGTTGGTAGTGCGTTTTTCATACAGAATAAGCAGACATATTTTTAGCATGTACAGTCATGGCAAGGAGCCGAGAAACACGATGATTATCGGCGCCGGCG
>CASFAQ010000029.1 GCA_949292725.1 uncultured Eubacteriales bacterium
CATTATCCCTGACGAATTCATTAAAGGCTTCGGTCTTACTTACCGCGATATTAAGCTCCCTGTCCTCATTCATCGCACTTGAACCGTCGGTATTAAACTCACAGAATTTAAAATCTTTCGTCTCCTCATCATAGAATATATCTATTCTTGCAATGGGTATCGTAAGAAATCTTCTGTCGCATCTTAATATAAGCTCAGTAAGTTTACTGTCAAATCCAAAATGCCTTCTGTACTCGCAATCATCAAAATACCTGTTTATTATCTTTTCGAAAATGGAATACAGCGTCTGTGTCAGTTCATCAAAGCGTTCGTATTCTTCTTCTGAAAATATTTTAGGCATATAGCATGTCCTAACATAATTCCCATGATATCTTGCTGTGGAATTGATTATATACTCATGTTCTTTTTCTGCGGAGCTGCTGTGCAACTTCAGATCTTTTTTAATTATATCAAGGTACTCTTCGCTTTTTGCAATACTCATAATGTAGCCTCACGCGCTTATAATACAATTATTTTACTTTAATTGTTACCGTTTTTTTCTTGCCGTATGCAGTTATGGTTATCTTTGCCTTACCCTTCTTTATACCTCTGACAACGCCCTTTTTAGATACCTTTGCTATCTTTGGCTTTGATGATTTAAATTTTACGGTCGTACCCTTGGATACCTTTACTTTAATCTTAACTTTTTTGCCTTTTTTTACAGTAAGTTTCTTCTTTGCCACCTTAAATACCTTTGACTTACTCTTCGTTGCAGTCTGGATGACTACAGGCGCAGGATTCACGGCAGTATTCGTAACCGGAGTAGTTACGGCAGTTGCCGGCTTACTGACCTTTATACTGTATACGGCCGTAATTCCCGAATATGTAACCTGCACTTCCTTAACACCTTCCGTGCTCATATCGGGAGCCGTAACGCTATAATCCGTTACCGTTCCTTTCGAACCGTCCCTGTAAGTAACATTTACAACAATTCCATCAGAAGAGAATGTGTCACCTGTATTGTATTCAGTCTTTGCTCCTGACGTATCCAGCGTGATGCCGCTAACCAGACTCTGGGCAGCAACCCATTCCATAATCGTAATCTTTTCGCCGTTATCATCAAGATAATATTCTCCGTTAGCAAATACCGGAACCCATCCTCCGTTATGTCCCGAATAAGATACGTTATCCCAGACAAAGTCTCCGGTTATCGTATTCTCATTCTCCTGCTCTGCATAATAGAGGACATAGTCGTCGCTGTCTGATGAATAGAATCTGAATCTGCTTGTCGGATCGGATGCATTGCTTTCCATAACGGCACATTTCACATCTTTGCCTCCTGCCGCAACAAGCTTTTCATATGAAGCATATGTGTACGGATCCATTCTGCATGTATAATCAGCTTCACTGCAGCTAATCCATATAGGAAGGTCTACAAGCTTTGCCGCATCCTCTTCCGTAATTGCATACGCCTGACTGCATAAGAATGCAGCCGCATATTTGTCAGGTCTGTCAAGTATAACTCTTGACGCCATATAACCACCCATCGAAAGACCTCCGACATATATACGATTGGTGTCAATCTCAGGATTATTATCTATTACATTATCTATAAGACTGTTTACCACCTCAAGATAACCTGATTCACTGGTAAATCCGTTAGTAGGCCATGTCTCAGGAGACTGTGGGAGGAGCACATATGCTTTTCCGCCCATGATATTCTGAATCTCCGTATCCGCAAAATTACATTCCGGATATGCATACATCTGCACTCCGTGATTATTAAGCGAGCCTGCTCCGCCTTCTCCCATTCCATGGAAGAATATAATAAGCGGATGCTTCTGTCCATCCTTCTGCGGCGAATACATGGCGTAATCCACAAAATTATACTGCTCATCACTTATGGACGAATCCGTATATCTGTCCAGCACAAATTCATCACATACAAGGTTGACAACCTCATGCTGTGTATATTTCGTATCCGACCTGCTCCACGAAACATCGTATATAAGAGTGAGCGGCGTATAATAGTTGGCATAATTATATGAACCGGTATGAGCTCCGGCAACATTGCTTCCATACTCAAGCTCGATTATTATGTATTCCCCGTTATCGGTCCTTACTCCCTCCGAATCTACCGGATATGCGTTAAGTACCTTTCTTTCACCCTGAAAATCATTCGTGTATGCCTGCTCACTGTAATGTGTTGCATTAACCGTAAAATCTGAGGCAATGACATCGGATGCAGCTACGGTTCCACCGGGCTTAAGCATTATACGCGTAACATCCTTTCCCCAATCAAAAGGCTCTGCGATAACATTAAATTCACCATCACCCGGAAGCGTCTTAGTGCTTGAAATAACCTCTGTCTTCATAGCAGCAAGTCCCTTCTGACCCATAAAAAATACAATCATCATACAGCACGCCGTAAAAACAGCCGCATATTTTAAAATACCTTTAAACATATACTATCTCCTCCTAAGTATCAATATGATTTATGATAACACAAAATACCGCAGCAGGCTATATTATTTTACTCCTCATATGCTTTTCTGAGTTTGTATAACGCCTTTTTCTCTATTCTGCTTATATAACTTCTGCTTATCCCCATGATATCCGCAATTTCCCTTTGGGTATATTCCTTTGAACCGTCAGGAATCCCGTATCTCAGACAGATTATTCTCTTTTCCCTGTCGCTTAGGACATCATCAACATATTCGTATAGTTTACCCAGATCTTCATTCAGAAGTACCTTATCGGTAATGTCATCATCCGGCGTCTCGATTATATCAATGAGACTTATCTCATTTCCTTCCTTATCAGACCCAATTGATTCATTAAGATATACTTCCTTAGCCTGTTTTTTCTCGCTCCTAAACAGCATCAAAAGCTCATTTGCTATCCTCTCACAGATACGTTTTTACGTAAAATCAGTCCGGCTTGGTAATGGTAGCATAGACAATCTGATGTTCCTCAATGTGTTTGACATGAATATGTAATCCTTTAAACTCCAATTCTATATTCTGCTCTCCATCGTTTAGAACCGTATCCAATTCTCCAAACACAAGCCCTGTAAAGGTATCCACTTCCTCTAATTCGATGTCTTCATCAAGCGCCTGCTCAAGATCGCTCAGTTCCACATTTCCGAACACTGCCCAGGTTCTTTCATCCAGTTGCGTAATATGAGGCTCTGTAATTTCCTCCTCCAGGGTGTCTTCACACAGATCTCCCACCAACTGCTCAATCAGGTCGTTAAGAGTGATGATACCCTGCATGCCTCCGTATTCATCCAATACGATAGCCATGGTGTTCCTTGTTTTTTTCATTTTGCGAAATAAAACATCTGCTTTGATGGTTTCCGGAACAAAATACGGAGTCTTTACAGCATTCTGTATCACATGCTCCCTGCTTCTGTCATCCAGACGAAAATAATCCTTGGCGTTTAGAATACCTATGATATTATCCGGAGTATCCTTACAAATCGGATAGCGGGTATGTCTGCTCTCATGAATTATTTTTTCCCACTCCTCCATGGAATCCTCCATACGAAGAAGCGTTACATCTGTTCGGTGTACCGCGATTTCCTCAGCAGTCAGGTCGTCAAATTCAAAGACATTCTGAATAAACTCCTTCTCATGCTCATCAATAGCGCCTTTTTCGCTTCCGGCATCTACCATCATGCGTATTTCTTCCTCACTCACCTGCTCGTCCGTCTCATCAGGATTAATCCCCATCAGGCGGAGAATCGCATCTGTGGAAACAGAAAGCAACCACACAATCGGCTTAAATATAACAGAAATGCCGCCTATCAATCTGGAAATTCCAAGACTTAAAGATTCTGCCTTTTTCATGGCTATACGTTTGGGAACCAGTTCCCCAAAAACAAGCGTGAAATATGACAGTACAAGAGTAATCAGAACAACTGCAATGGAATCCAGTGTTGCTCTAGGCAATGTGACCCCTAAACCTGTCACCCATTCAACCAATGGTTCAGAAAAATTATCTGCCGCAAATGCGGAACCAAGAAACCCCGACAATGTGATAGCAACCTGTATTGTTGCAAGGAATTTGGCGGGTTCCTTTGTGAGATTAAATAGCCGTTTGGCACGTTTGTTGCCCTGAACGGCCATGCGCTCTAACTTCGTTTCGTTTATCGAAAGTACGGCAATCTCTGCACTTGCAAAGATTGCATTCAGCGCAATCAGCACAATCTGCAAAATAAATAACGCTAACATATTATTACCTTTCCTCGTTCATGATGTCGGATATTTCAAATGTACATCCCCAGATTATTATACTGTATTTTGTACGCATCTTCAATAACAGATTATCAGATTTCACTATCCCCGACACCATACAGGATTACATGCACGCTCTCACCATCCCATACCACCTTACGTACGATACTGCGAATGATTTCACGCTTTTGCGTAATCGTCATTTCGTCAAAGCAATCCTTAAAGCATGCAAGCAACTGACTAAGTATATCAAATTCAACATCACTCAGAGCATGCTGTGAAGTCAGACCTTCCAGTTCCTGAATACGCTGTGTAACAGACATGCATTCTTCATTTAACTGTTCAATCCGTCTGGTCACATAAACCTTAGCAGAGCTGTCACCCATATCCACAAGGGAGTCCACCAGAGAATTGATTCTCTTCTCTGTTTCTGCCTTTTCCTTTCGCATATCATACAGTCGCTGCTCATAGTCCGTGCGATTGCCGGTATAGAAACTGCGACTCTGTTCCAACTGTGCAACGAAAGTATCTTTATCCTCTGCAAGTATTTTAATCTGCTCTACTACAGTCATATCCAACGAGTTGCCATTAGCATTTTTGCCGTTGCACACAGAGCGCTGACTGCGTTCTTTCATTTTGCAGACATAGGTGTAAATAACCTTGTCATCTGCAGTTTTGCGTTTGCTCATTTTCGGATACATACGCTCACCACAACTACAGAACAACAAACCTGTCAAAAGCGCTTCGTTGTTGCGTGGCTTTCTAAATGATTTGGATTTGTTGCGTTCTAGAGACTCCTGAATCTGTACCCATACCTTGCCCGGAATCAGACCCGGATGCCTGCCAACAGATACAATCCATTCGCTTTCAGGCAGATGCTTTGTGGCTCTGCCTTTTTCCTGAACGGTACGGTTGTAAGCCATGATACCGTGTCTGTTATCAAAAGCACCTTTCTCTGAAAACAAGTCCGCATCTTTCTGAATGAAGAAATTATAAGCATCTTCATCTGCAATCATATAAACCGGATTCTGTAAAATCGCTTTGATGGAAAAACGGGTAAAATAATTATTGTTCTTCGTTTTGATACCCTGTTTAATCAAAGCTGCTTCGGTCAATGTAAGAGAGTCCGTTTCTGTATATAAGTCGTAAATCATTCTGACAATATCCGCTTCTTCAGGAATCAGCTTAAGCTTACAGGCTTTCTTTGATCTACCCTCTATGGTAATACTCTTTACTGCTTCGGAAGTATAGCCGGTGGGCGTAGTACCTCCAAGCCAGCGGCCTGTCTTTGCCAGTTCGTGCATATTGTCACGGATACGTTCTGCAATGGTTTCGCGTTCCAGTTGCGAGAAAACTGATGCAATATACATCATAGCCCGCCCCATGGGGGTGCTTGTATCGAATTGTTCTTTAATGGATACAAAAGAAATATCCAGACGAGCCAGTTCCTCAATCAGGGCAGAAAAATCGCTGATATTCCTACTGATACGATCAAGACGATACACTATAATCGCTCTAAACTTCCGCTTCCTTGCGGCATCCATCATCTTCTTAAAGTCAGGACGATTCAGATTGCCACCGGAAAAGCCCTCATCCTCATACACAACAATTTTATCCACAGCCGCATCACCATAATGTACACGAACATATTCTTTGCACAGTTCTACCTGATTGCCGATACTTTCACCTTTTCCGGTAAATTTGGACTTACGGGAATAGATAGCTATGATGTCTTCATTTTTCCGCATTGCATATCCTCCTTTATAGGTATAAAGGTGCGAATCATCTACCAACCTCATTTTGCGATTTCGCAACTTCAAGCAGCACTTTTGATAATACTTATTTTTCAAGAATCTGCGGTTCAAGAAGGAAGTCATAAATGTTTACAGTCAAGATACCATAGTCATCATAATAGGGCTGAACAATATCTTTTGTGATAACAATCTTTTTGAAAGAATCATCAATCTTTCTGAAGGGTCTGATTTCCTGAGTACGCTTCGCTTCATCTGGCAGCGAATATGCAGACTGGATATAGTATCTGGACGAACCAAGATTGCATACAAAATCAACTTCAAGTTGTTTGCGGATAACCTTACCATCCTGGTCTCGTTCTGCAATCGGTATTACACCTACATCCACGCTGTAGCCACGCATACGAAGTTCGTTATAAATTACATTCTCCATAGAATGGGTCTGCTCGAACTGACGGAAATTGATTCTTGCATTGCGAAGTCCAAGATCGGAAAAGTAATATTTCTTCGGAGTTTCAATATATGCCTTTCCTTTAATGTCATATCTTTGTGCTGATTCAATCAAGAATGAATCCTCAAAATAATCCAGATATTTCTTGATTGTAGCGGAAGTGATTCGGGATTTCTTTACCGTCCTGAAAGTATTCTTCAATTTTTCCGGATTGGTCAGCGAACCAATGGCAGAAGAAAGGATATTCAATAGATCTTCCAGTTTCCCAATATTCTTCACTCGGTTACGCTTGGTAATATCTCGAAGATAAATCTCATTGAACAGAGTTTGTAATGCAACTGCCTTCTCGTTTGCTCCCTCACGAAGAACAACCAGAGGGATTCCGCCATATAGCATATATTCAGATAATCCCATGTACTTATCACCATTGTAAACAGTCATAAACTCGGCAAAACTCAGAGGATACATATGAACCTCGTCGCCACGACCGGCAAACTCGGTGGCAATGTCTTTGGACAGTAATTTTGCATTACTTCCAGTCACAAATACGTCCATAATATCTTTACGCAGATAACCGTTCAAAACAGCTTCAAAACAATCCAACATCTGAATTTCATCAAGAAGCAGATAATACATTCCTTCACCTACGACTTTGGAACGGATATATGCCATGAACTTTTCAGGGTCAACTCCACGCTTTTCCTTTTCAATCTGAATCAGATCTTCTTCAATGAGATAAAGATCATCTGCTGAATCAAATGCAAAACGGATAATATGGTCAGCATCAACTCCGCTTTCCAATAAGTGATGATAAAACAGATTATTCAGTAAATAGGATTTGCCACATCTGCGAATACCGGTAATTACTTTAATAAGTCCGTTGTTTTTCCTTTTTATCAATTTTTCCAAATAAAAATCTCTGCGAATCTCCATCTTAAAGCCTCCTTGCGAAAGATTTTTGCAACTTGTTGCATTTTTCTATTCTACAATCATATTATATGCTTTAGTGGCAATTATTATCCCGCATTTTAATCGTGTTCTTGCAAAAGAAGCAGCCACACACTGAAGTGTATGACTGCCATTTTCATTAGCCATATATCGTATAGCAATTATATGTGCCACTTTTACACCATCATTATGTCTACTATATCATCAATCAGTACATCTTTCAGTAAAGAATATGTTTTTTGATCCAAAGCAAGTAAAGCGTTTATATCAGTAATTTCAGCATCCTCAATAATCATAGGGTATAGAATAAGTGCGACCATGTCTGCACAATAAGGAATGCCTGTCCACTTATTTTTACAGCAACCTGCCTGTGTCTCAAAACTGTGACGATTTCATTTTTCTCTAAAACAATAATATATCTACTTTCAGCATTATGAACAGCAAAATAAAAATCTGTAGATACGTTGCCATCTCCGTCTAACGTTATAAGTTGGGTATAGCGGACAACTTCTCTCTCATAGGCTGAAATAACGAGGGAGGTGCGTGGTATCGCAAGAAAGAGTGCTCCTATCAATATAATTGTCCATTATCCAAAAACCATAGAAGGTCAGCGTGAATTGGCAGAGCGTATTGCCGGTGTCCACGCAGATATGGTCAATCAGCATATTAAAAAACTGAATTGTCCTTCTGATCAGAAGGTACAATTACTGGATGCAATCGTTAAATCATCTGCGAGAGGATAGCATTATCTATACATCTTGAAGCATATGTTGCAAGTCTTATGCCTTTGTCCATATCAAAACTGTCAATAGCCTTGATAAGACCTATGGTACCAATCGATATCAGATCTTCGCTATCCTTTCCCGTACCGATATATTTTTTGACAATATAAGCCACGAGCCTTAGATTCTTTTCGATAAGTTCATCTCTTGCCAGATTATCGCCTCTTCTGCATCTTTCGAGGCATTCCCTCTCTTCTTTTGCGGTAAGAGGCCTGGGAAATGTTTTCAAATGAAGGACGCTCCCTATTCAGGCAGTTAATAGTAGCTTATGAGCATCATACATATTTAGTGCATTTCCAACAAAAAATTCTGCATGTCAAACATAGAATACATGCTCATCATCCGCAAAACTGACTGTATCTCCGGAATAAATCTCAACAGGAATGTAGGCTCCTGCCACGCTGCCGTTAACATAGGTATGATTCTTTGAGTCCTGATCAATAACGGTATATACCCCGGCATCACATCTTATCTCGGCATGCATCCTGCTTATGGCCGCATTGTCGGTAATTCTGTAATCCGCATAGCGCTCTTCCTTGCCTATGTTAAATACGGGCTTATTGATAAAAATCCTGTTGCCATCCTTCTTACGCAACAGATATGGCAAAGCATCAAGTGCCGACATATCCATCTCTTTCGTATCACCGAATCTGTTCCTGTTTTCGCAAACAATATCCTGATGACCTATATCGGTAACCATATTATCCCTGAGCTCCATGCCCTCATCTTTTGAATTATCATAATTAAATATTGTGCCAAATAGCTTTCTAAGCTTATTGGAAGCATGGCTTTTCTTATCAGCAGGATTATCAGAATGTTCAGAATCGTCCGAGTTATAGACCGGAGCTTCCCTGATCATGTTATCATATAAAATATTCTCAGAAGATCTTATATCTTTAAGAATCTCGGTAAAGCCCCTCATGGTAAAATCTCTTTCATTATTAATATAATTAAGGAGTTTGATAAGACTTATGCCGTCGTCTTTGTTAAAATACCTGAAATCATATAATATATCCTTGAATAATTCTCTCAGCCTGTTCTTAAAACTCTGCTCACAGATGATATCCTTTCTGGGAAGAAGCAAAAGCTTCGTCTTTCCTGAATCCCCATGATAATACAGATGCTCCCCATCAAGCAC
The DNA here is from genome assembly GCA_949292725.1 of uncultured Eubacteriales bacterium. Classification (GTDB taxonomy): domain Bacteria; phylum Bacillota; class Clostridia; order Lachnospirales; family Lachnospiraceae; genus V9D3004. The sequence goes on from CASFAQ010000029.1 coordinate 9,288, forward strand.
GAACATGGAGCTGTCAAACAGATACTTCTCGGATTCACACGCCGCATATACGATCTGTTCAAATATATCCGCGATAAAATTAATCTCTGCCCCCTCAGAGGCAAGTAACGAAACAGAAGTCATATCAGTAATGTCAAATCCGACGCTTGCGCCGTCTTTTGCACCGTCGTGCGGCGCCAGTGAAACTATCCAGTCCGGAGCTGCCGCCTCTATCATGCGAAAACTGTACGTATCAATCTCTTCATCCTTAGAAAAATGATATATAAGCTTCGTATGCAGTCCGTCCTCTTCAATCCTAAAATCATTCAATAGAAATACCTCCCTACAAAAAATATGTATTACATATTATAATATATGTAATACATATTTGCAAGGGTTTTTATTTTTTTTTGAATCTGAACCATTTGAAGTCGAATCTGCTTCCCGGAAGAAAGACGAATAACACCTCGTCGTAACTGTCCGATATTCCGGAAAGTTCAAATTTTCTTTCGGTATAATCGTCCGCATGTCCGAATTCAATTATTCTGTTGGTTATCACATTGCCTTTTCTGAAACGTATATGTATCGTATTATTTGGAAGCTCTGTCCTTCCGCATATGGTTATTCCTGTCGCTCCTTCTTCAAAATCCATATTATCGTATACAAATGTCACGTTATTGCCAATCCCGCACACTGCATCTTCATTTACAGTAAATGTATCGCCGTATATCTTTTTACATGCAGTCAGACAATTTGTCTTAAACGCCGCATTTTCTCGTTTAAATATGAATCCTTTGATATGAGCTTTTCTTGTTAACACAAATCCTATTCCGGCAATGCCTTCTAACTTCTTTTTAAGTACAAAAGTTTCTTCCTGATATGTGTTCCATATGGACGGTTTGTCATATATTGCATCAAGAAGCTTTATGCTTCCTTCCCTGTAAGGGAAACCCTCCCATATCTCAAATTCCAGCGGAGCGTTCTCAAGTTCAAATATAGGAATCGTGATTGTATCCGAGCCGGTCTCGCCAAAATCAATATTATCATAGAAAAGAATGCTTTTACCGTCGCGCGGAGTAGCGACTCCCTTCTCATTGCCGCTTGATATCTTGCCCTCGCTTTCCGAATACAGGCTTGCCGATATAAAATCATAAGGGTCCTTGCACCTCATTCCAAGGCCCGATACACTAAACTCTTTTTCCGAAATAATATCCATATGCTCCGTTCCGTTCTTAGAGCTGCATCTCAACCTGAAACACCCGTCTCCAAGCGCCGTTATATGCGCCTTTCTTCCATCCTGTGTAACGCAGGCTATATTGGATTGTACTCCGTTGTCATCAGTTACAGAAAATACAACATCTCCATATGTTGCATTTTCAGGGTGGATATCCACATATGCGTATGCTTCCCTAATATCAGCCGTAAATGCATCCGCATCCGATCTTACAGTAAGCCTTCTTATCGGTATCTCGTCATTTATTTCATTATACGGCACGACTTCCTCATGGGCAGATATCCCCTTCACTACATCTGCCTTTTCCGCCGTAAATGTAATCATGGCATCGCAAAGTCCCGGCGACGTCACCTTAAGACATATTTCTCCCGGTTCTGTCCTTGCGCCTATAACCACTAACAGCTTACCGGAGAACAGTCTTTTACTGCTACCCTTATACTGGTCGATATCCGTACTGTCTCCGTTATCCATTCCAAGAAGGCGACCTGCTCCAATGACCGTGACATGCATCCTGTTAGTCGCATTTTCTACCGGATTACCGTCACAGTCACTTACCGATACGGTAACAAATATAAGATCCTCTCCGTCAGCCCTCATTACAGTCTTATCCGGCGCAAGGACAATATTTTTTGCATCCTCAAATGACGTATGGGAATCCTCTGCGATAACATTATTCATCTCATCATAGGCAACCGCCTTAATCGTGCCTTTCTGATACGGAACCTTCCATCTTGCAACAAGCTCGCTTCCGTCAATATGATTAATCTTTCGTCTGCCAAGCGACGAATCATTTAAGAACAGTTCAACCTCCGGCGCATTGCTGCATATCATTACGTCAATTATCTGTCCTTCATTGAAATCCCAGTACGGAAACAGATGAACCATAGGTTCTTCTCTGTAATCAGTCCATGCTGCCTTATATATATAATAAGAATCCTTGACAAATCCGGCTGTATCCACCTGTCCGAAGTATGAATTTCTGGTATGATACGGAGTCGGCTCTCCTATATAATCAAATCCTGTCCATATAAACATTCCTGCCGTAAATGATGTATTTCTGTCATCAGTGATACATTTTTCAAGGCTTATGGCTCCCCAGCTGGTGGTGCTGTTAAGAAGCGATGAGCACTGGAGGTCGTCATCACTCAATATATTGGTTTCTGCCGGAAAATGATATATGCCGCGGCTCTGCACGACAGAACTTGTCTCGCTTCCGTATATCACCCAGTCCGGATGCATTTCATGATGTATCTCATAGTATGCATCCGCATAATTATACCCCACAAGCTTTACTATATCCGCACACTTTTGTGCATTCTCCCACGGCATATAATTCGAGCCTATACTCACAGGTGCATTACGTAACGCATCATGTTTATATACCTCTTCCATAAGCATGCGCGTAAGCTCTTCACCTCTTTGTCCCGCATGTGTATCGTATATCTCGTTGCCTATACTCCACATAATAACGCAGGGATAATTGCGATCGCGCCGTATCCAGCTCCTAACGTCTTTTTGGTACCAGTCATTAAAAAATCTTGCATAATCATAAGGTGTCTTACTCATCTCCCACATATCAAACGCTTCTGATGCGATAAGTATTCCATTCTCCGCCGCAAGATCCATAAGCTCAGGTGCCGGCATGTTATGAGCAGTCCTTATAGCGTTAACTCCCATTGATTTTAATATGTCAAGCTGACGCTTCATAGCCGTCTTATTTATCGCTGCACCAAGGCACCCAAGGTCGTGGTGCATACATACGCCCTTAATCTTTATATTCCTTCCATTAAGAAAAAAGCCCTCGGCAGGACTATAACTGATACTTCTGAAACCAAATCGTATATCTTCTGTGTCGCAAAGCTCATCATCAACATACAGCCCAACCTTAAGCGTGTACAGATATGGATTATCAATATCCCACATGATAACATCATCCAACTCTGCATTTGCCGGCAAAGTTCCTGACGCCACCTCGCATCCCTCACTGTCAGCAATACTGTATGCCGTATAATAATTACCGGAACATTCTTCGGGCACGTCCGTCTCGCTGCTTACAGAAAGCCTCCATTTGCCGGAATCCAGATGCTCGGTATGTATATATGTTCCATCGGATACGAGGCATGCCTTTGGCTTTTTAATAATCCATACGTTTCTGTATATCCCTGCTCCCGAATACCATCTTGAATTAGGCGACAGATAGACAACTCTGACTTTTATATTATTATTGCCGTTATGTATAAACGGTGTAATCTCAAATTCGAATGTCGAATAGCCGTATTTCCATTCAAACGCCTTCTCATCATTTATCCATATCGTCGTATCCATATACGCACCGTCAAATCTTAGAAATATACGCTCATCAGCAGTATCACAGAAAAACTCCTTATAATACCAGCCTTCCGAGTCCTGATAAAGCGAAGCAGTATCATATATCTGCCAGTCATGCGGAATATCCACATGCTGCCAGTCTGACACGCTCTCTCCATCTGTTACTTTTCTGAATTTCCATCCGTCGTTAAATAATTCCTTCAACACTAATATTCCACACCATTCCTTTTTAAAAGCTCCCTTGCCGTTTCCAGTGAGTCCACGCCTGTAAGACTCTTTATAGGTGCAAATTCCTTATCACGCACAACCTCGTAGGACAGGCAATCTCTCATAAGATGTATGACGTCAAGTACAAGCAGCTCATACTTATAACCGTTAGGCTCTGTTGGTTTTACGGTTTGCGCATTATCGTCAATATAAGGTATCTTTTTTTCAACAATATGTACCGGGAGCGGATCCTCCATGATGCGTTTAAGCTCGTCAAGGCTGAACAGATAATTAAGTATGACACCGTAATTATAAAGCGGCATCCCGTTCTCATCTTTTGAGTACATCATCTCATCCGTCATCTCGTAATACTCAACTATGGAAGGTCTGCCGTCCTCAGTGCACAAAAGCCCTACCTTTTCTTCAGGAAACGCCTTGCTTACTACCTTTGCCGCACTTACTTTTCCTGAATCTATGGCAGCGCCCACAAAGCATGGGTCCGCAATTTTTTGAAGTACATTATCCACTGCAAATACATTCATCCATTCAACGCCATATCCGGCAAACACCTCCAAAAGTCCCGCATTTACAAATGAAGTAAACCATCCTCCGTTTCCATTTGGAGACATCGCTATCTTTCCCTTATCGGCAAGATAGATTTTTCCGTTAAAATCAGTAGCCGGAGCCATATCCTGTATAAAAAAATGCACATATTCCGCATCATAACCAAAATAGTCATGCATGACCATAAACTCTTTGGTATCCTCGTAATTGATATCACTTGTCATAATGGCAAGCGGCACGTAGGTTCCGGCTTTTTTTACAACCTCCAGGAGGTTATTGATGAGGCATTCAAATATGTACAGTTCCTTCGTCTCGCCTATATTAAATGTTCCCTTGGGCTTATCATAACCCAGTCTTGTTCCCTGTCCGCCGGCAAGAAGTATCGCTCCAACCTTATACTGCCTTATGGCGTCAAGTCCCTTTTTCTCGTAATAATCCCTGTTCTTTTCAATCTCCGGTATCGTAAGCGCTCCAAGCGGTTCAATATTTCTTACCGCATCCGTTCCTTCTTTCTTTCCATCCAGTTTTTCAAGCGTTGAAAAATCTATGCCTGCTATCTGTGCCAGAAGACATTCCTTTTCTTCCTCTGACAGCTCGTCATAATACCTGAGAAGATGGCTTTGTCCCTTACCTGCAAGTAAATCCTTTGCTTCATCATAATTCATAATGTTTTTCCTCCCCTAATCCTAATATTTTTCCTTTTCTATTTTTAACAGCATATATAAAATCCTGTATGCTTTTAAGTTCGCAGTCGAATTCCATTCCTCCGTTTACGGTAGGCAGCCAGTGTATGTCAGAGCCACCTGTCATTGGCAGATTATACTCCTTTGCATATTCATATGCCCTCTTATTAAATCTTATATCAAGCCTATCGTTGGACGTATTATACACTTCCACTCCGTCCACACATTCAGGATACAACCTTATCTCGTCGATATACGGCGCCTTACGGAACGGATGAGCGTGAATTACCATTCCTCCGTCCTTACATACCCTCTCGTACTGCTCCTCAACCGACCACGAGAGGATATCCTGGTGCCCGATAAGCCATTCCTTATCAAGCCCATATATAAGAAACTCCGTTCCCAGAAAACACGACTCCCATCCAAAAAAAACATGGAAGTTCTCTTTATAACCCTCCTCGGCAGCCCTCTCATAGCCCTCGCAGAACAGATTGACCCTCTCCTTCCATGGCAGACCAGCCGGTATGGCAGTATTGCCGTTAAAAAAATGGTCTGTGACTATGATGCCCGAGTATCCGGAGTCTTTATATGCCTTTATATATTCCCTCGCATACACTCTTGCACACGCACTTGCTTCTCTTGTGTGCAGGTGTGTTTCATATCTGTACGACACTTTATATCCCTCAAATCTATCTTACTTACTTATTTATTTTATATTGTTTCTCTTATGATTACAAGTGCTGATAAGGGCATATTTTTTGTGAAGATGTGCATTTTATATTAGCTTTGTCCTTATCCCACAATTTCTGAAATATCTGCACCCTGTCTTTTCCGACGGCAATTATACATATATTATTCCATACAGGTAGGTAAAAGCAATTAAAATTATATATAAAAAATCATTTTCATTTTATGAATAATATTATATAATGTCTGTATTGATTACAAACAGGAGGGATGACATGAATAATAACATAATAGTAGTAGCTCTTGGACGTAACTGTTTTGGCGAGACCTTTCCTGAACAGAAAAAAAATGTGACAAAGGCAGCTCAGGCAGTAGCAGATCTGACAGAAGAAAAATACAGAGTAGTTATCACTCACAGTAACGGCGCCCAGATAGGCATGATACAGACGGCAATGAATGAGTTTAGCAGGCTCGATTCCAGATATACGGTTGCTCCCATATCCTTATGCGGTGCAATGAGTCAGGGTTATATAGGTTACGACCTTCAGAATGCAATAAGGACAGAGCTTCTTAACCGTGGTATATATAAGACAGTTTCAACCATAATTACACAGGTTAAGGTTGACCCTTTCGATAAGGCTTTCAATAATCCAACCAAGATCATCGGAAGGCATATGTCAAAGGAAGACGCTGAACTGGAAGAAGAAAAGGGTAATTATGTTGTGGAAGATGGTAATGGAGGCTATCGAAGGATAATAGCTTCTCCAAAACCCGTGGATATATATGAGATTGATGCGATACGTACATTATGTGATGCAGGTCAGGTTGTCATAGCTGCCGGTGGAGGCGGAATACCCGTACTTGAACAGGGCACAACCCTAAAAGGTGCAAGTGCAATCATAGAAAAAGACTATACTGCTGCCAAGCTTGCAGGCCAGCTCAATGCCTCAACACTGTTATTCCTTACCGAAACGAATCATCTCCATATCAATCAAGGTACCGAGAATGAAGAACCTATAAAAAGTATTACGGCGGAGGAAGCCCTTGCACTTACTCGTGCGGATCATTTTGATCCTATTACCACACAGCCAAAGATGGAAGCTTCCATATCATTTGTAACCTCTGCCACACAGAGACGCGCCATAATAACCCATGTGGATAATGCTCTTGAAGCGGTAAAGGGCAGAACCGGAACTATTATATACTCATAAGCATGATATAGGTAAATGGGGCCGTTGCAAAATAGATGATTACTCATCTATTTTGCAACAGCCCCATTTTCTTATCTTTTCAGGCTTTTCTCTATTGCACTCAGAGGAAGCATAAGTCCACAGTCGTCAAGAAGACTTTGATCATAAAGTATATCCTTAGTGCTACCGTCTTTAATTATATGTCCCCCATATAAAAGTATCGTCCTGTCACATGTATCCAGTATAAAGTCCAGATCATGCGATGTTATCAGCATTGTCTGTGGCAATCTGTTAAGAATATTAATGAGATTCAGTCTGTTTCGCGGGTCAAGGGATACACTTGGCTCATCAAACAGTATAATCCCCGGATTCATCGAAAGAACTCCCGCAAGGGAGACACTTCGTAAGGAAGTTGTCTCCCTTGCGCTTTTGTAGTCAGCCAGTTTGATTGAATTGTAAGGATAATTCAATTTATAACGGAGGATTACAGAATGAAAAACTTTATTGAAGAATTTTACTATGGTAACATTGAACTGCAAGCGAGAAGCACAAAACAAAATAAGGCTGTTCAAAAACAAATGAAAATCCTGATGACGAATGAAGATTTTTTGACAACAGCGCTATCTGATAAAAACAAAAAGCAATTTCTCGACTATGTAAACGCTTGGAGCATTGTTAACGGAGAATCTAATTTAGACAGTTTTATTATGGGATTTCGCTTAGGAGCTAAATTTATGCTTGATACTTTCGTCACTTCCGAAACCCCTTTTGAAGATTTATTGAGGGAGTGACAGTGATGAAAGAAAAATATTACATAGTGCTTGAGGAATATGAGCGTAGAATGATTATTAACAGCCTGAACGAATGTAGAAAATCCCGAAAAGACCGTATCAAAAGATAAATGCTTGCAGGACTTCTACAATGTCTTTTCCTATGTCAGCCG